>JBOIEM010000237.1:0-3407 GCA_050741115.1 Burkholderiales bacterium | reverse complement strand
AGCCCGATGTCGTCTCCGAGCAGGATTCCGATTTTCAGCACTGGCGTTCCCTCAAATCATGCCCTCGCGCGTTTCATTGCGACCTTTCGGGCCGGGACGGATGCGCGTGCGACTTCGCCCGCGTCCTTCAGCTTCGCCACGTCCCAGCAGAGCCGGATCAGCTTATCGGTCTCGGGCTTCGACAGGATGTCGTCCGCGAGGCCGCGGAACTTGGCCTCGAGGTCCGAATCGCTCATCGGCCGGTCGAGGCTGCCGATCGCGTGCTCGACATGCTGTTCGAGCGCTCTGCCGTTCTTCAGCCTGATCGTGACGCGCACCTCGTCCTCGTGAATGCCTTTCTCCACTGCGGCAGTCACCTTGTCTCTCAGCGCCACCACCCTCGGGTCGCGCACCGCCTCGTCGCTGTACTGCGCCTCGCCCGCCGCCCCGTGCAGGACCGCCACCGCGCACGAGTGATAGACGCTGAATTTTCCTTCGAGGCCCACTTGCGGCGTGCGCTTCCCGGTCAGCTCCAGCACCAGGGGGTGCACCTTGAGTGCAATGCTCTCGATGTCCTCGGCCTTCAGCTTGTGCTCGTTGCGGAGCTGGATGCAGCCCTCGATCGCCGGATGCTCCACGATGCCGCAGGCGAACGGCTTGTAGGTGTTGAGCGCGATTTCCCAGGTCTCGCCCAGCCGGTCCGTGATCTCGGCCAAGTTGCGCTCCGTGGCAAGCACGTTGGCGAACCCGCGCCGCCCCTCGATGCCCTGCTCCGAGCTGGTGAAGTTTTTCGACGCAAGCAGAGCCGCGAGCAGGCCGTTGCGCGCCGCGTTGCCGGGGTGCATGGGCTTCACCATGGTGCCGAACATCTCGCGCAGCCCCGAGGACTGGGTGGCGGCGATGCCGAGCGCCCACACCATCTGCTGCTCGCTCAACCCGAGCAGCCGCCCCGCCGCAGCCGCCGCGCCGAACACGCCGGCGGTGGCGGTGATATGCCAGCCGACGTCGTAGTGTGACGGATAGACCGCGTTGCCGATGCGGCACTCGGTTTCCACGCCGAGGATGAAGGCGTGCAGGAAGTCCTCGCCCGTCACCGGCTTGCGTTCGGCGAGCGCCAGGATGGCGGAAGCCACCGGCCCGCTCGGGTGGATGATGGTCTTCAGATGCGTGTCGTCGAAGTCGAAGGTGTGCGAGGTGGTGCCGTTCATGAGCGCGGCCAGCATGATGTCGAGCCGGTCGCCGCGCCCGAGCACGGTGGCCTCGCGCGGGCCGGAGAACTCGCTCAGCGCCGCGAGCGCGCGCTCCACGGTCTCGTGGCGCGACGCCCCGACCGCGCACCCGACCCAGTTGAGGAACGACCGCGCCGCCTCGTGGCGCACCTTCTGCGGAACGTCGGCGCAGCGATGATTGACGATGAAACGCGCGAGCGTTCTGGTCACTTCCATTTCCCGTTCGCCTATCGAAGATACTTCCTCTCCCACTGCTCCACATCGCCGAGCCCGAGCGTTTCGTTGTACTCGCGCAGGCCCAGCATCCGGCCGCGCAACGCGCGGGTGTTGCCGTCCTTCTTCAGGGCCGCGAGCGCCTCGCGGATCGCGAAACCCGCGGCGGCGCGCTCGAGCCCGGGGTAGATCGCGATGCGCAGGCCGAGCCGGCCAATCGCGTCGGGATCGAGATCGTCCAGCCTGCCGCCCGCGCCCATGTTGACAAGGCAGGGCGCGGCCACTTCCGACGCCACGCGTTTCAAATCGTCCAGTATCGTCGGGCCGCTTTTCATCTCGACGAAGATCACATCGGCGCCCGCCTTGCGGAATGCCCGCGCGCGCCGGATCGCCTCGTCCAGCCCGTGCGCTTCCGCCGAGTCGGTGCGCGCGATGACGATGAAGTCCGGATCGCGGCGCGCGGCGAGCGCGGCCTCGACCTTGCCCACGGCCTCCGCGAGCCCGATGACCGGCCGCGCCCCGGGAAGCTGGCCGCACCGTTTCGGGGACGCCTGGTCCTCGATGTGGATCGCCGCGACGCCCGCGGCCTCGAACTCCTCCACCGTGCGGCGCACGCTGACCGCGTTGCCGTAGCCGGTATCGGCGTCGCAAATGACGGGGAGTTCGACGGCTGCCGCGACGCGGCGCGCATGGCTCGTGATCATCGTAAGGTCCACCAGCCCGACATCGGGCCGTCCCAGCAGGCTCGCGGAGACGCCGTTCCCGGTCATGTAGGCGGCCTCGAAGCCGGCCTGCTCCACGAACCGCGCGCCGTAGGCGTCGTAAATCCCCGGCGCGATGACGACCGGCCCCGACTTCAACCGTTCGCGCAATCGGCGACGGGGTGACGGAGGATTACTCCTCATCCCTCATCCCTCAAGCAGCCGCCTTGACCTCAAGGCGGTAGCGCTCAAGCTTGGCGTCGTCGAGGGTTACGCCCAGTCCCGGGCCCGCGGGCAGCGCGATGCTTCCGCTGGAAAGTTCCAGCTTGCGCGTCACGATGTCGTCGGCGGTCTTGAGCGGCCCCACGCACTCCAGCCCGTCGAGCACGTTGGCCGAGGTCGCCGCCAGCATGATCTCCGCCATGGTATTGACGCCGAGCCCGAAGCCGTGCCCGACCACGCAGCGGATGCCGGCCGCCTCGGCGGTCGCAATCATGCGCCGCGTGTTGAGGAAGCCGCCCTGCTTCATGATCTTGACCTTGACGATGTCGGCCGCCTCCATCTTGATGATCCGTATCAGGCTCGCGTGGTCGAGCACCGACTCGTCCGCCATGATCGGGACCCCGACCGCGTTCGCCTCGCGCCGCACCCGGGCCATGCCGGCGATGTCGTGGTCAGGCACCGGCTGCTCGAACAGCTGAAGTCCAAATTCCGCCACCCTCTTCGCGAGCCTGATCGAAGTCGCGGCGTCGTAGCCCGCGTTGGCGTCGATGCGGATGTGGAAATCCGGTCCCACCGTCTCGCGCACCGCCTTCACGCGGTCGCGGTCGGCCTCGATGCCGCCGCCGACCTTGATCTTGGCGGAGCGGAAGCCCTTTCGCTTCCATCCGAGCGTTTGCTCCGCCGCCTCATCCGGCGGCAAGATCCCGATCCAGGCGTTGAAGAGGAGCCTCTCCTTCACCGCGCCCCCCAGATAGGTGTGGACCGGCATGCCGGCGGCCCGCGCCGCGAGATCGACGCACGCCATCTCGATCGCCGCCTTGGAGTCGAGAAAGCCCTTCACCGCGGGCTCGATCCGCGCGAGCACCCCGTGAATGTTGGTCGGGTCCATGCCGATGAGCATCGGCGCGAACGTGTTGCGCAGCACTTCGAGGTGATCCGGCGTCTGTTCCTTGGAATAGCCCGGCGTGGGGTCGATGTTGCCGAGACCCGTGAGTCCCCCGCTCGCCGTGACGCGCACGACGACGCTCTTCTGCACCGACTTGGTGAGATAGGCGTTCTTGTA
>JBOIEM010000236.1:0-18464 GCA_050741115.1 Burkholderiales bacterium | reverse complement strand
ACCGTGAGGTGCGGAAAAAGCGCGTAATCCTGGAACACCATGCCGACGCGGCGCGCCTCGGTGGGAACGAGGACGCCGCGCCGGCTCACCAGCTGGCCGTTCAACCAGATTTCGCCGGCCGAAACCGGCTCGAAACCCGCAATGCAGCGCAGCACCGTGGTCTTGCCGCAGCCGCTCGCGCCGAGGAGGCATCCGATCGTTCCCTTGGTCAGGGAGAAGGACAGCCCCCTGATCACTTCATTTGACCCGTAGGCATGGCGCAGCTCGCGGATCGCGAGCTGCGGCAGGCTCGGGGAATCGGCGACGAACCGCCCATGGGCGCGCAGGCCGCCGCTGGATTCACGTAAATTCAACGACATACGTATAATGAATGGATACCGGGCGTTCTCGCCGGGAGAGCTGCCGGGAATCGATGCGTTTCGGGCGACTGACCACAATCGCAACGCTGATCGGAGCGCTGTGCGCGGCTCCGGTGGCGAGCGTGTTCTTCAACCTGTTCGCGGCGGCGACGCCCGGGATCTGGCAGCACCTTGCGCAGACGGTCCTGCCGGAGTACGCGGCGAATACGCTCGGGCTGCTGCTGGGAGTCGGCGCCGGCGTCGTCGCGGTGGGGGTGGCCGCCGCCTGGCTGACGGCGATGCACGAGTTTCCCGGACGGCGCACGTTCGAATGGGCGCTGATCCTGCCCCTCGCGATGCCCGCGTACGTCATCGCATTCGTCTACACGGACCTGCTGCAGTTCGTGGGCCCGGTCCAGAGCTGGCTGCGCGGGCTGACGGGATGGACGAAGGCCGACTACTGGTTTCCCGACGTGCGCTCGCTCGGGGGCGCGGTCGTGTTGTTCATTTTTGTTCTCTATCCCTACGTGTACCTGCTCGCGCGGGGAGCGTTCCTCGAGCGCTCGGCGAGCCTGCTCGAGGCGGGGCGGACGCTCGGGTTGGGCAATGCCGCGGTATTCTTCCGTGTCGCCCTGCCGCTCGCGCGCCCGGCCGTCGTCGCCGGCACGGCGCTGGCGCTGATGGAGACGATCGCCGATTTCGGCGCGGTCTCCTACTTCGGAGTGCCCACGTTCACCACCGGCATCTACCAGGCGTGGTTCTCGATGGGAGAGCGCGTGGTCGCCGCCCAGCTCTCGGCGACGCTTCTCGGCTTCGTCGTGCTCGTACTGCTGTTCGAGCGCCTGAGCCGGGGGCGCAAGCGCTTCCACGAAACCTCCCAGCGCACGCGCGCACCGTCGCGCGTGCGCCTCACGGGATTGCGCGCCGCCGCCGCGACGACGTTGTGCGCGATCCCGTTCATGGTCGGGTTCCTGCTGCCGGCGGGGCTGCTGCTGCGGATGGCGGTCGGCGAGGGCGATGCGCAGTTCGGGGCACGATTCGTGCAGCTCACGGCGAACAGCGTGACACTCGCCGCACTCACCTCCGCGCTGCTGGTCGTGCTGGCGCTGTTGATGGCTTATAACGCCCGCCTGCACCCGGGTCTCTTCAGCGTCAACCTGAATCGCATGGCTGGCCTCGGCTACGCGGTCCCGGGGCTGGTGATTGCCGTGGGCACGCTGATTCCGCTGGCGTGGCTCGACAATACGCTCGACGGGTGGATGAGGGCGAGCTTCGGGATTTCGACGGGGCTGCTGCTGACGGGCGGCATTTTCGCCCTCGTGCTCGCCTATGTGGTCCGGTTCTTCTCGATCGGGCTTCAAACCGTCGACGCCTCGCTCGAGAAGGTGCGCCCGAGCATGGAGGACGCCGCCCGCAGCCTTGGCTGCGGCCCGGTGGAATCGCTCCTGCGCATACACGTGCCGATCATGGCGCGCGGCCTGTTCACGGCCGCGCTGCTCATCTTCGTGGAGGTCATGAAGGAGCTTCCCGCGACGCTGGTCATGAGGCCGTTCAATTTCGACACGCTGGCGACGCAGGTCTACACGCTTGCGCACGACGAGCGGCTGGCCGAGGCCTCGACCGCTGCGCTGGCGATCGTCGTGGCGGGCGTCATTCCGCTGATCGCGATATCGCGCAACATCGCCCGGGCGCGCCGCGTCACCGGAGAAGAGCTGATGCCCCGCGAACCTGCGCCCGAATCGTCCGCCCGCTGAGTTGAGGTGTGCTCCCAAGATGTGGCGATTGGCGATCGCCGGCACGGCTACTTCAGGCCGACGATATTGAATGCCTTCTGGGCAATGGGCTGGTTCTGCCCGAGCATGCCGACATTGAGCTGGTCCTCCCGGAACGTGCCAAGTTGCGCCAGCGCGGGATTCTGGAGCCGGACGCTTGGCACCGCGGGCCATTCGTTGTTGCCGTTGGCGAAGTAGGACTGGGCGCTGTCGCCAGCGAGGTACTCCAGGAACCGCAAGGCGTGGTCGCGATTCGGCGCGTGCCGCAGGATGCCGCCGCCGGAGATGTTGATATGGGTTCCGAAGCTCTTCTGGTCAGGGAAGATCACGCCGACCTTATCGGCCGCGGCGCGGTCCTCCGGTTTTTTCGAGCTGGCAAGCCGCACGTAGTAGTAGGTATTGCTGAGCGCGACATCGCATTCGCCCGCGGCCACCGCGAGAATCTGGTCGGTATCGCCGCCTTTCGGGTCGCGCGCAAGATTGGCCTTGATGCCGCGGGCCCATTGCTGCGCTTTCTGCTCGCCGAGGTGATCGATCAGGGCCGACATCAGCGACAGGTTGTAGACGTGGCTCAATGAACGCGTGCACACCTTGCCCTTCATCGCGGGCGCGGCAAGGTCCTCGTAGTTCTGCACCGACGCGGGATCGACCCGCTGCTTGTTGTAGACGATCACCCGGGCGCGTTTCGAAAAGCCGAACCAGTAACCGGAGGGCTCGCGCAGGTGGACGGGGATACGCTGGTCGAGCACGGTCGAGTGCACCGGTTGCAGCAGCTCCATCTGCTGCGCGCGCCATAGCCGCGCCACGTCCACGGTGAGCAGGACATCCGCCGGGCTGTTGCGACCCTCGTTTTTCAGCCGCTCGAGGAGGGCGTCCTCGGTGCCCTCGATGCGATTGATCTTGATCCCGGTCCGGCGGGTGAAGTCGGCGTACAGCGCCTCGTCGGTCTGGTAGTGGCGGGAGGAATAGAGGTTGACCTGCTTTTCCTGGGCCGCTGTTGGCTCCATTGCTCCTAAACTGATCGTGGCAATAGAAATCGCCAGAACGGCGTGGAAACAATTGCTTAGCTGTTTGATCATCAGAGTGAAGGGAGTATAAAGATCATGGAAAACGAGTCCTGGTAGTTCATGATAACGAGACTTATTCTCATATGAAGCGCGAGCGCTGTCAACCCCCACCTGCAATGCGTTGGCTTGCGGGCCTGCTGTTGGTTGTCGTCGGAGCGACTGGCGCGCGCGCGCAGCAGACCGTCCTGGAAGTGATCCCGCTTCGCTATCGCACGGCGCCGGAAGTCATTCAGATACTTCAACCCATGCTGGCGCGCGAGGGCAGCCTCAGCGGCTTTCAGGGCCAGCTCGTCGTTCGCACGACACCCGCCAATCTCGAAGAGATCAAGCGCATCCTCGCCAGTCTCGACACGCCTCCGCGGCAGCTCGTCATTACGGTGCGGCAGGACGCCGACGCAGGGCGAAGCGCCAGCACGGCCGAGGTTTCCGGCAGCGTCGGCGGGGAGCACGGGCGGGTGACCGTCCCCGGCACTCGCGACGCGCGCGGCGGCAACGCCGTGTTGCGGGAGGGAGACGACAGCGTGCGGCTGCACGTGCTCGAGGGCAGCGGGAGCCGGGGCGAGCGTCACACGCAATCGGTGCGGGTCATGGAAGGCCGGGAAGCGTTCCTGCGCATCGGTGAGTCAATGCCCGTGCGCGAACGCCAGGTGCAGCGGTCGGTGGTGGGCGGCCGGGTGGTGGAGCAAGTGGTCGAAACCACGCAGTACCGAGATGCGGCGGGGGGTATCTACGTCCTGCCGCGCGTGAGCGGGGACCGCGTCACGCTCGACATCAGCGCTCAGCGCGAATCACTTTCGAGGCCGGCTCAGGGTGGCGCGAACGTGCAGAGCCTCGTGACGACCGTTTCCGGCCGGCTCGGGGAGTGGATCGAGATCGGCGGCGTTAGCAGGGGCGCGAGCGGACAGCAGTCGGCGCTGCTCGGGCGCACGACCACTACGGCGCGCGACCGCCGGCGCGTGCAGATCAAGGTCGAGGAAGCGCGCTGAGCCCCGACTTCGACGGGTAGCGTGCGAGCAACGCGCCCGCTACCATTGCCGGCGTGCTCGATCTCGACGAGGCATTCTCGCAACGCGGACCGCTGTCCCGGGTCGTCAGGGGTTTCCGGGCGCGGCCGTTCCAGGTGGAAATGGCGCGCGCCGTAGCGGACGCGCTCGCCGGGAACGGCGTGCTGGTCGCGGAAGCCGGAACCGGGACCGGAAAGACCTTCGCCTATCTGGTACCGGCCCTCCTCACCGGCGGCAAGGTCATCGTTTCGACCGGCACCAAGACGCTCCAGGACCAGCTTTTCGATCGCGACATTCCGACGGTGCGCAGGGCGCTCGGCGCGCCCGTGACCGTGGCGCTGCTCAAGGGCCGCGCGAATTATGTCTGCCATTACCATCTCGAGCGCGCGCTCCGGGATGCGAGGCTGCCCGCGCGCGAGGATGCGCGCCATCTGGCGGAGATCGAGCGCTTCGCGCGCGGCACGGTGAGCGGCGACAAGGCCGACTGCAACGCGGTTCCGGAGCACGCCGGCGTCTGGCCGTACGTCACCTCCACGCGCGACAACTGCCTGGGCTCGAGGTGCCCGCACTACGACGCGTGCTTCGTGATGAAGGCCCGCCGCGAGGCGCTCGCGGCGGACGTAGTGGTGGTGAACCACCACCTGTTTTTCGCCGACCTGATGTTGCGCGACGAGGGCGCCGCCGAGCTGCTGCCCGCGTGCAATACCGTGATTTTCGACGAGGCGCACCAGCTCCCGGAGACTGCGAGCCTGTTCTTTGGCGAAAGCGTGTCGACCTCGCAGTTGATCGAGCTCGCGCGGGACAGCCGGCTCGAGGCGGCCGCCGCCGCGAGGGACTACGCCGCGCTGCCCGAGGCGGCCCGCGACCTCGAGCAGGCCGCGCGCGACTTCAGGCTCCTCTTCGGGGAGGAAGGCGGGCGGATGCCCGCGCGCGCTCTCGCTGACAACTCCCGCTTCGAGGCGGGACTCACCGCGGCGCTGGGCGCCCTCGATGCGCTTGCGCGGGAGTTGAAGACGCAGGCCGAGCGCAGCGAAGGACTCCTGGGCTGCTGGCAGCGCGCGCTGACGGCGGCTGAGCGGCTCGAGCGTTGGCGGAGCGGGGTGGATGAGGCGCGCGTGAAATGGGTGGAGATCTTCGGCCACGCGCTGCGGCTCCATTCGACGCCGCTCTCGATCGCGGAAATTTTCCGCAGGCAGATCGACGAGCACCCCCGGGCCTGGATCTTCACCTCCGCGACGCTGTCGGTGAACGGCGATTTCGGCTACTACTGCGGCCAGATGGGGATTGCCGATGCCCGCACCGCCGCCTGGGACAGCCCGTTCGATTTCGCCGCCCAGTCCCTGCTCTGTGTTCCCCGCGGACTGCCCGATCCCAACACGCCCGAGCACACGGAGGCGGTGATCGAGGCGGCGTTGCCGCTGATCGACGCTGCGGGCGGGCGTGCCTTCCTCCTGTTCACGAGCCTGCGCGCGATGCGCCTCGGGCGTGAGCGGATCGAGCGCGCGTTCACCGCGCGCGGATGGGATTATCCCGTGCTTGCGCAGGGGGACGGCTCGCGCTCGGACATGCTGGTGCGCTTCCGCGACCTCGGCAACGCCGTGCTGGTGGGCAGCCATTCGTTCTGGGAAGGCGTGGACGTGCGCGGGCAGGCGCTGTCCCTGGTCGTGATCGACAAGCTGCCGTTCGCTCCCCCCGATGACCCGGTGCTCGCCGCGCGCGTCGACAGCATCAGCCGCGAGGGACGCAATGCGTTCCTCGAATATCAGCTCCCGGAGGCGGTGATTACCCTGAAGCAGGGCGCGGGCCGGCTGATCCGGGACGAAACCGATCGCGGCGTGCTGATGATATGCGACCCGCGCCTGCTCACCCGCAGCTACGGCAAGCGCGTGCTGGCGAGCCTGCCGCCGATGAGGGTCACGCACCGCGCCGAGGAAGCAGCGGACTTCCTCCGCGCGGCCACGGCAGCTGCCGGAGCAAAGAGAGCCCCGCGGCGGAAATCATGAGCGCCGGAATTCATGCGACCTCGGCCCAGAGGTCATGCGTGTCAGCCCGTGCGACGCGAACCGCGGCGCACTCGCCCGCCCTGAGGCGGCGGTCCGGGGCGACGCGGACGACGCCGTCGATCTCGGGGGCATCGGCGCTCGAGCGCGCAGTCGCGCCGTCCGCGCCAACCTCGTCCACCAGCACGGTCAGGGTCGTGCCGACCCGGCGCTGGAGGCGCCGCGCGCTGATGCTCTCCTGAAGGTGCTCGAGGCGCGCCTGCTTTACGTCTTCCGGCACCGGGCCGGGCAGGGCGTTTGCCGCCGCGCCGTCGACCGCCGAGTAGGCGAAGCAGCCGACGCGGTCGAGTTGCGCTTCCTGGAGGAAGGCCAGAAGCTCCTCGAATTCGGCCCCGGTCTCGCCGGGGAAGCCGACGATGAAGGTGCTGCGGATGGTGATATCGGGGCACAAGTCGCGCCAGCGCCGCACGCGCGCCAGGTTGTCCTTGGCGCTCGCTGGACGTTTCATGAGCTTCAGGATGCGGCGGCTGGCGTGCTGGAACGGCACGTCGAGGTAGGGTAGGAGCCGGCCCTCCGCCATCAGCGGCACGACCTCGTCGACGTGCGGATAGGGATAGACGTAATGCAGCCGCACCCACGCGCCAAGCTCACCCAGCTCGCGGGCCAGTTCCGTCATACGGGTCCTGAGCGGGCGGCCACGCCAGAAGCCGGTGCGGTACTTCACGTCCACGCCGTACGCGCTCGTGTCCTGCGAGACGACGAGCAGCTCCTTCACGCCCGCCTTCACCAGAGTTTCCGCCTCCTGCATGATTTCCCCGATCGGACGGCTCACGAGATCGCCGCGCAGTGCGGGGATGATGCAGAAGGTGCAGCGGTGATTGCACCCCTCGGCGATCTTGAGATAGGCGTAATGCGCGGGCGTGAGCTTGATTCCCTGGGGCGGGATCAGGCTGACGTAGGGGTCGTGCGGCTGCGGCAGGTGCTCGTGCACCGCGCGCATGACCTCATCGGTCGCATGCGGGCCGGTCACCGCCAGCACGCCGGGGTGGGACTTCCTGACGATGTCGCCCTTGGCGCCCAGGCACCCGGTGACGATCACTCGTCCGTTCACGGCGAGCGCCTCGCCGATCGCGCCGAGGGATTCGTCGATCGCGGCTTCGATAAAGCCGCACGTGTTGATGACGACGAGATCCGCGTCCTCGTAGGTCGGCACGACCCGGTAGCCCTCCGCGCGCAGCTGCGTGAGGATGCGCTCGGAATCCACCAGCGCCTTGGGGCAGCCGAGGGAAACGAACCCGACCTTCGGGAGCGCCGCGCGGTCAGGACTTGCTCTTGTCGTCTTCGCTCTTGCCGCTGTCATGCGCGGGCGACTGCGGCGACCTGCCATCGCCCGCGGGGCGCGAGCCGCCGCCCGGGAAACCGGGGAAGGGGAAGCTGCCGAAGAGATTGCGGGTCTGCTGCTGCAGCTGCTGCTGCATTTCCATGAAAGCGTTGGCGCTCTGCTCGAGGTAGCTGCCCATCAGGCCCTGGATCGCGGGCCCCTGCATCCGGATGAATTCGTTCCAGGCTTCGGTGCTCAACATCGGGTTGTTGCCGTACATCTGCCGCGACTGCTCCTGCAGGCGCTTCTGCATGTCGATGAAGGTCTTGATGTTCCGCTCGAGGTAACTGCCCATCATTCCCTGCATGGCGTTGCCGTAGAAGCGGATGATCTGGGAGAGCATGTCGCTCGAGAACATCGGCGCCCCGGCGCTTTCCTCCTCGAGGATGATCTGCAGCAGGATGCTGCGCGTCAGATCCTCGTGGGTCTTGGCATCCTCCACTTTGAATTCCGTCTGCTCCAGCACCAGCTTCTTCACGTCCGAAAGCGTGATGTAACTGCTTGTTTCGGTGTCGTAAAGCCGGCGATTCGGGTACTTCTTGATGATCCGGGGTTGCTGCGCCATGGGGTAAACCCCCTCGATCAGGGTCCGCCATTATTCCACCGTGGCCGTGCGATTGCAAACTAAAGGATTGAAAAATATCGGTAAATCGATATGCTGCGCACGCTCGGTGCTGCGCGCCAGCAAATTGGTGCACGGCATCAAGCCTAGAACATGTGCTGGCCGCCGTTGATGGCGAAATTCGAGCCGGTGACAAAAGCCGCCTCTTCGGTGCACAAGTACGCCACCATCGCGGCGACTTCCTCCGGAGTGCCGAGCCGGCCGACCGGGATCTGGGGAATGATCTTGGTGTCGAGGACGTCCTTGGGAACCGCCAGCACCATCTTCGTGCCGATATACCCCGGCGAGACGGTGTTCACGGTCACGCCCTTGCGCGCGACTTCCAGCGCGAGCGCCTTGGTGAAGACGTGCATGCCGGCCTTGGCCGCGGAGTAATTGGTCTGGCCGAACGCGCCCTTCTGGCCGTTGATCGAGGAAATGTTGACGATGCGGCCCCAGCCGCGGTCCACCATCCCGTCGCACACGGGCTTGGTCACGTTGAAGACGCTGTCGAGGTTGGTGCGCAGGACCGCGTCCCAGTCCGGCTTGCCCATCTTCCTGAAGGACGCGTCGCGCGTGATGCCGGCGTTGTTGACGAGGATGTCGATCGCGCCCGCTTCCGTCTGGATCGTCGCCACCGCCTTCCGGGCGGAATCGAAGTCGGTGACGTCCATCTGCACCGCCCGGAACTCGAAGCCCCGGGCCTTCATGTCCTTCACCCACTGGTCGGCCCGGGTGTTGCCGGGCGAATAGCTCGTGGCGACCCTGTGCCCGGCCTGGGCAAGACGCACGCAGATCGCTTCGCCGATGCCTCCCATGCCGCCGGTTACGAGTGCGACTCGCTGTGCCATGCTCGTTCCTCCGCTTACCCGCATTTCTCTTTGACGTAGCGCCCCGGCGCGGGCTCGATCTCCTTGAATTCCGCGTTTCCCAGCCGGCCGCGTGCCGCGATTTCACCGCCACCGAAGCCGGCGAGCCAGTCTCCCCAGTGCTTCCACCAGCTTCCCGGCCGGGCCGTCGCGGCGGCGAGCCAGCGATCGGGATCGGGCTCCGGCTGCGCGTTGAGCCAGAAATTGCGGCGGTTCTTCGATGCCGGATTGACCACGCCGGCGATGTGCCCGCTCGCCGACAGGACCAATTCGATTCTACCTCCAAGGAGGCGCGTGCTGGCAAAGGCGGTGCGCCAGGGCACGATATGGTCCTCCCGGGTCGCCAGCACGTAGGCGGGCATGTCGACGCGGCCGAGGTCCACCGGAACGCCGCACATCGTGAGCCTGCCCGGCACCCGCAGATTGTTTTCGAGGTAGGTATTGCGCACGTAGTAGACGTACATCGCGCCGGGCAGATTGGTGCTGTCGGCGTTCCAGTAGAGCAGGTCGAAAGGCTCGGGAGTCCCGCCCATCAAGTAGTTGTTCACGACGTAATGCCAGATGAGGTCGTTCGCGCGGAGGCTCGCGAACGTGACGGCGAGCTCCCGCCCGTGGAGCACGCCCCCGTCCGCGAAATCCCGCTCGCGCTGGCTCACGTAGGCCTCGTCCACGAACACCGAAAGCTCGCCGGTGTCACTGAAATCGAGCATCGTGGCGAGGAGTGTGACGCTCGCCACGCGTTCATCGCCCTTCGCGCGCAGCACCGCGAGCGCCGCGCCGAGGAGCGTGCCGCCGACGCAGAAGCCGAGCGCGTTGACCTGCCGGGCACCGCAGATGTCCTGCGCGACGGATAGCGCCTTGATCACGCCGTGCTCGAGGTAATCGTCCCAGGTCGCGCGGCCCATGGCGGGCGGCACGTTGCGCCACGAGACCATGAACACCGTGTGCCCGAGCTCGGCGGCATAGCGCACGAACGAGTTTTCCGGCTGCAGATCGAGGATGTAGTACTTGTTGATGCAGGGCGGGACCATGACCAGCGGGCACTCGAACACCGTCGCCGTCGAGGGGCGGTACTGGATCAGCTGCATGAAGTCGTTCTCGTACACGACCGCGCCCGGCGTGATGGCGAGGTTGCGGCCGACCTCGAAGGCGGACTCGTCGGTCATCGAGATCATCCCCTTGTCGAGGTCGGCGGCGAGGTTGCGCAGGCCGCGGTTCACGCTCTCGCCGCGGGTCTCGGCCGCGAGCCTGAGCGCCTCGGGATTGCTCCACGGGAAATTGGCCGGGGACATGGCGTCGACGTACTGGCGCGTGAAGAACTCGAGCTTCTTCTTGGTGTGGGGCTCGATCTTGGCGGCGCCGATGAGGTCGCGCAGCCACTGGCCCGTCAGGAGATAGGACTGCGCCACGTAATCGAACCAGGGCTGCGCCTTCCAGTCGAGAGCGCGGAATCGGCGGTCGGCGGGATCGGGCTCGACCACCGGCTGCGCGGGAGCGTCCGGTCGCGGCAGCGCATACGCCGCCCACAACTCGAGCCGCTTGCGGTAGTAGCGGTTCTGGATCTCCGCCAATCGCCCGGCATCCTGCGCGAGGCCCTCGGCAAGCGACCTCAGCAGTTCGTCCGTGCCGAGGCGGGAGTCGAGACCGAGCGGCCGCACCACGCCCTCGATCAGCCTGCGGTTCAGTGCTTCGATGGCCGAGCGCGCGGCGTCCGTGTCGTCGGGCGCGGGTGTCATGACAGGTGCGCCTCAGGCGTGGTTGTGCGTCAACTCGCCCACCAGCCAGATGGTGACGACCCCGAGCACGATCAGCACCACCTGCTGCAGCGTCGCCTGAAGCTCGGGGCGCTTGTGCAGCCCGGGAATCAGGTCGGCCACGGACACGTAGAGCATGCTGGCGGCGGCGAGGCCGAGCAGCGAAGGTATCCAGTGCTCGACGCGTTGCAGCGCGAGGTAGCCGAGCGCGCCGCCGAGCACCATCGCCGCGCTCGAGAGCACGTTGATGAGCAGCGCGCGGCTCCTGCTGTAGCCGGAATGCAGCAGGATCAGGAAATCGCCCACTTCCTGCGGGATCTCGTGGGCGATGATGGCGATCGCGGTCACGATGCCCAGTTCGCGGTCGGCGAGAAATGCCGCCGCGATCAGGATGCCGTCCACGAAGTTGTGGAAGGTATCGCCGATCATGATCATCATGCCGCTGCGGCCGTGATCGTGGTGTGCCGCGAGCGAGGGGTCGTGCGCCTCGCACTGCTCGACGTGGCAGTGGCGCCACAGCACCAGCTTCTCCAGGACGAAGAACAGCAGGATGCCGACGAGGATGGTGATTGCCATGCCCTCCATGCTGTCCGCCCGCTCGAAGGCCTGCGGCAGCAGGTCGAGAAACGCCGCGCCGAGCAGCGCGCCCACCGCATAGCTGATCAATATCGGGATCCACGATATGCGCGCGCTCAACGCGAGCGCCGCCGCGGCGGCGACCGAGAGCACGCCGCCCGCCACGGTCGCGGCCAATATCCACGCCAGCGTCATCGGATTCGAGCTGCGGAGTCGCGAAGGAAGCGTGAAATTATATCAGTCGGTGCGCCAGATCAGAGCCGCCATGCGCCCCGTCGTGCGGCTGCGGCGGTAGGAGAAGAAGCGCCGCGCATCGGAATAGGTGCACAGCGCGCCGCCGTGAATCGCGCCGACTTCTGCGCGTTGCAGGCAGCGGCGCGCCAGCAGGAACAGATCGCCAAGCCACTTGCCGGCGGCATGCGGCGTGAACGCCGCCGCCGCGCCGGCGTCGCGCGCAAGGAAGGCGTCGCGCACATCGTCTCCCACTTCGAAAGCGTCGGGACCGATGCCGGGGCCCAGGTAAGCGACGAGATCGCGGGGATTGCACGCCATGGCGCGGACAGTGTTCTCGACGACGCCGGCGGCGAGCCCGCGCCAGCCGGCATGGGCGATCGCGACGGCGGATCCCGTCCGCTCGGCGAGCAGTATCGGTATGCAGTCGGCCACCAGCACCGCGCAGACCGTTCCCGCGCGGCGCGCGACGGCGGCGTCGGCTTCGAGTGAATCCGTCGGGGCGTCCGCTGCGACGACGCGGGAACCGTGCACCTGCCGCAGCCATCTCGGCTGCTGAGGGAGGAGCGAGGCGAGCCGGGCACGGTTGGCGGCGACCGCTTGCGGGTCATCACCCGTGCGCAGGCCCAAATTGAAGCTCGCGAACGGCCCTTCGCTGAAGCCCCCGGCACGGGTGGTGATGAGCGCCTTGACGCCCGGCGGCGCGGGCCAGTCGGGGATGATCCAGTCCGGGTGCGGGGCGTTCATCTCTTGCCGCGTGACGGGCGGATCGCGGATCGCGGCTCGTGTTCCGATTCCTCGCTCCGGCTGCGCAGCGCTTCGATCAGTCGCTGTAGGTCGGCGGGAGGATCGGCGTGCCAGCGTATTACCTTCCCGGTCCCGGGATGAATAAGTTCCAGCCGCTCGGCGTGGAGCGCCTGGCGCGGGAACGGGACGCCGCCGCGCTTGCCGTAGGCGGGGTCGCCCACCAGCGGGTGGCCGAGTGAGCTCAGGTGCACGCGGATCTGGTGGGTGCGCCCGGTTTCGAGCCGGCAGCGGAGCACGGTGGCGCCCGCGTGGCGCTCGAGCACCTGGTAGTGGGTCACCGCGGGCCGGCCACGCGCGACCACCGCCATCTTCGTGCGCCTGGCCGGGTGGCGTCCGATCGGCGCCTCAATCCTGCCGTCGCGCCCGATGCGCCCGTGCGCCACCGCCAGGTATTCGCGCTTCACGCTGCGCTCCTGGAGCTGGCGCACGAGGCTTGCCTGCGCGGGAAGCGTCTTCGCCACTACCAGCAGACCGCTCGTGTCCTTGTCGAGCCGATGCACGATGCCTGCGCGCGGAATGTTCGCGAGCCCCGGCACGCGCTGCAGGAGGGCGTTGAGCAGCGTACCCTGCCAGTTGCCGCTGCCCGGATGCACGACGAGTCCCGCGGGCTTGTTCACGACCAGCAACGTGTCGTCCTCGAACACGACGTCGAGCGGGATTGCCTCCGGCCGATGCGCGATCGCCGCGGCTTCGGGCAGCGGCGCGATCTCGATCACTTCACCGCCCCGCACCCGTTGCCGCGGCCTTGCGGAGCGACCGTCGACGGGCGCCCGGCCGGAACGCACCCAGTGCGCGAGCCGGCTGCGCGAATATTCGGGCAACAATTTCGCGAGCGCCTGGTCCAATCGCAGACCGGCGCACGCGGCGGTCGCGGTGATTCGCACCGGGCCGGGCGCTGGCGCGTCTCGGCTATAATTTTCGGGAGAAACCGCCGTGCTCATCGTTCGATATAGTTTAGCCCTACTCCTCGGCGCGCTCGTCGCGGCGTGCGGCCTGCTGCCCGACGCGGACGACGAGACCCGGGGCTGGTCGGCGCAGAAGCTCTACGCCGAAGCCAAGGACAGCCTCAACGGTCGCAATTACGAGCAGGCGATCAAGTACTACGAGAAGCTCGAGGCGCGCTACCCCTACGGGCGCTACGCCCAGCAGGCCCAGCTGGAGATCGCCTATGCCTATTACAAGGACAACGAGCCGGCGCAGGCGATCACGGCGATCGGGCGCTTCATGAAGCTCCACCCCAACCATCCCAATGTCGATTACGCCTATTACCTGAAAGGCCTCGCCAATTTCACCGAGGATCCGGGCTGGACCGGCTATGTCAGCGGGCAGGACATGACCGAGCGCGATCCGAAGGCGGCGCGCGAGGCGTTCGACGCCTTCAAGGAGCTCGTCACGCGTTTCCCGGAGAGCCGCTACGCGCCGGATGCCGTCGCGCGCATGAACTACCTCGTGAACGCGCTCGCCTCGCACGAGATCCACGTCGCGCGCTATTACATGAGGCGCGGGGCATTTGTCGCGGCCGCCAACCGCGCCCAGTACTCCCTCAAGACCTATCCGCGGGCGCCGGCCAACGAGGAGGGTCTGGTGATCCTGGTAGCGGCGTACGACAAGCTCGGGCTGAATGACCTGCGCGACGACGCCGAGCGCGTGATGAAGAAGAATTTCCCGGACAGCCGGTATCTCAAGGGCGATGCGGGCAGTTCCGGGAGCTCGTGGTGGCGGATCTGGAACTGGTGACCGGTCACCTCATCCCAGCACCAGGCAGATGATGCCGGCCACCATCGCCGCCGCGGCGGCGAGGCGGCGCGCGGTGTCGCCCTCGGCGAGGAGCTGCGTTCCCATGAACGCGGCGACGAGGATGCTCGCCTCGCGTGCCGGTGCGACGTAGCTCACGGGCGTGAACACCATCGCGGTGAGGACCAGGATGTAGGAGAGCGGGCACAGCAGCGCGACCGCGATGATTTCCTTTTTCGCGCGCCGCCAGGTGGGGCCGATGTCGGCGCGCAGCCGCAGCGCGAGCGGCGTCATCAGCAGCACCCGCCCCAGGTTCGCGGCCCAGTCCTGCAACAGCGGCGGGATGAGCCAGGCCGCGACCGCGATCTTGTCCACCAGGGTGTAGGCCGCGATCATGCAGCCGGTAAGCAGCGCGAAACCGACGGCGTGAAGGTTCCCGGACCGGTGCAGCTTGCGCGGATCACCCGTCAGTGCGATGGCGCCGGCGCCGATGAGCAGCGCGCCCGCCACGGCGACCGGGGTCGGGCGCTCCTGCAGAAGCAGCACCGCGCACAGGATCGTGATGAGCGGACCGGTGCCGCGCGCGATCGGGTAGACGACCGACAGGTCGCCGCTGCGGTAGCCGCGGTCGAGCAGGAGGTAATAGACCGTGTGCAGCACCGCGCTCGCGAGCATCAGGCCGTAGTGCACCCACCCGAAATCGGGCTGCTGCCACCAGATGATGAATGCCGCGAGCGGCGCATAGATCAGCGCCGAGAGCGTCGCGAACAGCCAGACAAAGACGGCGCCGCCGCCGGAGCGCTTGAGAAAATAATTCCAGCTGGCGTGGACGAAGGCGGCCGCGAGGACGAGCGCCAGGGCGAATGCCGTCATTGCCGAAGGGTGACGGTCACCTGCGTCTCGTCACTGCGCGATCTCGGGGCGGTTCTGGTAGTGCGCGAGCGCTTCGGGGTTCGCCAGCGCCTCGAGGTTCTTCACCGGCCGGCCGTGCACCACGTTGCGCACCGCGAGCTCGACGATCTTCCCGCTGCGGGTGCGGGGGATATCGGGGACCTGCACGATCTTCGCTGGCACGTGGCGCGGAGTGGCGTTGGCGCGGATCGCGCTCTTGATCTTGTCCGCGAGCACGTCGTCGAGCCGGATCCCGTCGCGCAGCCGCACGAACAGGACGACCCGCACGTCCGAGGGCCGGTCCGGAGGCCAGTCCTGGCCGATGACGAGGCTCTCGACCACCTCGTCGAGGCTTTCGACCTGGCGGTAGATCTCCGCCGTGCCGATGCGCACCCCGCCCGGGTTGAGCACCGCGTCGGAGCGGCCGTAGATCACGTACCCCCCGTGCCCGGTCAGCTCGATGTAGTCGCCGTGCCACCAAACTCCCGGGAACTTCTCGAAGTAAGCGGCGCGATACTTGGCCCTGTCGGGATCGTTCCAGAAGCCGACCGGCATGGAGGGGAAGGGCGCGGTGCAGACCAGCTCGCCCTTCTGCTCGCGCACCGGCCGACCGGCGTCGTCGAAGACCTCGACCTTCATGCCGAGTCCCGGGCCCTGTATCTCGCCGCGCCACACCGGAACCATCGGGTTGCCGAGGACGAAGCACGAGATGAGGTCGGTGCCGCCCGAGATCGAGGCGAGGTGCAGATCGCGCTTCAGCTCTCCGTAAACGTAGTCGAAGCCTTCCGGCGCGAGCGGCGAGCCGGTCGAAAGCAGGGTTTTCATCGCCGCGAGCCGGTGCGACAGGCGCGGCCGCAAGCCCGCCTTCGCGGCGCTGTCGATGAACTTGGCCGAAGTGCCGAAGACGGTCATGCGCGCGGCGTCCGCGTAGTCGAACAGGATGCGGCCGCCCGCGAGGAGCGGCGAGCCGTCGTAGAGAACGATTGCGGCGCGCGAGGCGAGGGCGGAAGCGAGCCAGTTCCACATCATCCAGCCGCAGGTCGTGAAGTAGAACAGGCGTTCGCCGGGCTTCAAATCGACGTGCAGCTGATGCTCCTTCAGGTGCTGCAGCAGCGTGCCGCCCGTGCCGTGCACGATGCATTTCGGCGCGCCGGTCGTGCCCGAGGAATAGAGGATGTAGAGCGGATGGTCGAATGGAAACCGCTCGAACGCAATCTCGCGCGGGCGGTGGAGCGCCATCAGGTCGTGGACGTTCACCGCGCGGGGAATGTGCGCGATGCGCGGCCGCGGCTGCGTGTAGGGCACGACGACGATTTTCTCCACCGACGGCAGCCGCTCCGCGATTTCCGCGAGGCGCGCGAGCACGTCGATCATCTTGCCGTTGTAGAAATAGCCGTCCGCGGCGAACAGCACCCGGGGCTCGATCTGGCCGAAGCGGTCGAGCACGCCTTGCACGCCGAAATCGGGGGAGCAGGAGGACCAGACGGCGCCGAGGCTCGCCGTCGCCAGCATCGCGATCACGGTCCCGGGGACATTCGGCATGTAGCCGGCGACGCGCTCGCCCGGCCTGACGCCCAACTCCCGCAGCGCCTGCGAGAGCCGCGACACTTCCGAGTAGAGCTCCGCGCAGGTGACCACGCTTTTCAGCCGGTCCTCGCCCCAGAACACGATCGCGGGCGAGCGGTCCCGGCGCCGCAGCAGGTTCTCGGCGTAGTTGAGCCGCGCCTCGGGGAACCAGCGCGCGCCCGGCATCCGATGACCGTCCACGAGCGCTGGCCCCTCGCCCGCATCGCCGATAACTCCGCAGAACGACCACACCGACTGCCAGAACTGCGCGGGCTCGGCGATGGACCACCGGTGAAGCTCGGCGTAATCGCGCGCGGCCACGCCCCAGCGGGCGCGCACGTGGCGCATGAACGCCGTCAGGTTGGCTTCGGCGATGCGCTCGGGGGAGGGCTGCCAGAGCGGCTGATCCACGGTTATTTCTTCACCGTTAGCCCTGAGCTTGTCGAAGGGAGAACGGCAACCTTGGCATTTTGGCTACGCGCCAGCCGGGAAACCTCCGACCAATCGCCACGAATCATTGCTTCTTTCTTCTTGCGGCTCCAACCCTTGATTTGTCTGTCTGCGGCAAGCGCTTCCTCGCGGGAGGTGTGAGCCTGTGAGAATACGAGGCGAACAGGCAAGCGTGACGAAGTATAGCCAGAGACTGCGCCAAATTGGTGCTGCGACAGACGGAATTCAAGGTTGTCGGTGTGCCCGATGTAATACGAGTCATCGGCACACTGAAGGATGTATATCCAGAAACTCATTTCGCGCAATTGACGGCGTTTATCGGTTGCTGCCGCGATCGCCCTTCGACAGGCTCAGGGCGAACGGATATGTCCAGGCGAACGGAAATGTCAAGGCGAACAGATATATCCCCGGGCGAAGGAATGCTTGATTCTACGTTTCTGGTCTAAGGAGCGGGAACAGGATCACGTCGCGGATCGAGGGGCTGTCGGTGAGCAGCATCACGAGGCGGTCGATGCCGATACCGGCGCCGGAAGCGGGCGGCATGGCGTACTCGAGGGCGCGGATGAAGTCCGCGTCGTAGTGCATCGCTTCCGCATCGCCCGCTTCCTTCCGCCGCGCCTGGCGCGCGAAGCGCTCGGCCTGGTCCTCGGGGTCGTTCAGCTCGGAGAAGCCGTTGGCGATCTCGCGCCCCGCGATGTAGAGCTCGAAGCGCTCGGCGATGTCGGGGTTGCGGGCGCTCGCCCGCGCGAGCGGCGATACCTCGGTGGGGTAATCGACGATGAAGGTCGGCTGGATCAGCTTGTCCTCGACCGTGTTCTCGAAAAGCGTCAGCTGCAGCCCGCCGATGCCGTCAGCGGGGCGGTAGGCGATGCCGAGCTCGGTCAGGCGGGCGATCAGCGCAGAGCGGTCCTGGAGCAGCCGATCGGTGACCGACGGGTGGTGCTTCCTGATCGCCTGCGTGATGGTGAGCCGTTCGTAGGGACGGGAGAGGTCGATTTCATTTCCCTGGTAGGTGAAGCGGCGGCTCCCCAGCGCCGCCTGCGCGGTGTGCGCAAGCATGCGCGGGATGACGGCCATCATGTACTCGTAATCGGTATAGGCCGCGTAGAACTCCAGCATCGTGAACTCGGGATTGTGCTTGGTCGAGATGCCCTCGTTGCGGAAGTTGCGATTGATCTCGAAGACGCGCTCGAAACCGGCCACGATCAGGCGTTTCAGGTACAACTCGGGCGCGATCCGCAGGTACAGGTCCATGTCCAGCGCGTTCATGTGTGTGACGAACGGGCGGGCGAGCGCTCCGCCGGGCTGCGGCTGCAGCATCGGCGTCTCGACCTCCATGAAACCGCGGCCGACCATGAACGCCCGGATCCGCTCGACCACGCGGCTACGCAGCTCGGCGATCCGGCGCGCCTCCGGGTTCATC
>JBOIEM010000235.1:0-9040 GCA_050741115.1 Burkholderiales bacterium | reverse complement strand
GCCATCGAGTAGTTGAACTGCGCGAAGTCCCACTCGCGCGACCGCACCAGCCGCTCCAGCTCGCCGTACGCCCCGGAATGGTAGTGCGTGATGCCGATATAACGGATGCGCCCGGCGTCCTTCCATTCGCGCAGCGTTTTCGCGTGCACGGAAATGTCCTGCAGGTTGTGCACCTGCATGAGGTCCATGCGCTGCGCGCGCATCAGCCGGAACGATGCCTCCATCTGCCCGATGCCTGAGTCGCGTCCACGGGTCCAGACCTTGGTGGCGAAGAAGAGCTTCTCGCGCAGCCGGAGCTCGGCGCTGAGATCGCCCACCACGCGCTCGGCCTCGCCGTACATGGGAGAGGAGTCCACCACGGAGCCGCTCCCCGCGACGAGCAGCCGCAACACCTCCTTCAGCTCGGCGCGCTCGGGCGCTTCCGGGCCGACGTCGAAGGTCTGCCAGGTGCCGACGCCCACCGCCGGCAGCAGCTCTCCCGAGCGCGGTATGGGCCGTTTCAGACTCGCGGAGGATTGCGCGTGGGCTTTCTTCTTGTTCATGGCGGCGAGCAGGCCGCAGCCCGTAACCAGTCGCAGCATCCTGCGGCGTCCGGGGTTCACCATTGTGGCATCACGTTGTAGCATGATCACGAGTCACCAGTCACGAGTCACGCAGTCCGAAGCACTAGAGTAGACTATCACGCGACACCGTTTTCCCTGCTGAGTCCTTCAACATGCTCAATCCCGACGGCCTCGCGGTATTCTCCAAGCACGCCTGCCCGACCTGCACCCTGATCGAGCCGGTGATGCAGCGTGTCGCGAAGGCGCTGTCCGCGTTCCAGGTAGTCTCACAGGACGACCCGAAGTTCCCGTCCGGCGTCGCCCGCGTGGTGGACGACCGCGAGCTCGACGTTTCCTGGTCGAACAAAATCGAGGCCACGCCCACCCTGATCCGCTACCAGCGCGGACGCGAGATCGAGCGCGTCGTCGGCTGGGACCGCGACGGCTGGCGCAGGCTGACCGGCATCCGCGACCTGGGCGAGGGGCTGCCGGCGTTCCGCCCGGGGTGAGGCTCGCTCTCACTCGCGCCCGGGGTGGCCGAGCGGCTGGAAGCGAAGCACCGCGGCAAGACCCTGCTCGCCGCGCGCAAGATCGAATACCCGGATAGCGCCGACCCGGTCGAGGTCTGCTACCAGCGTGGCTGGACCGACGGCCTGCCGGTCACGCCGCCCACCGACGAGCGCGTGCTCGCCATGCTGAAAGGCACGGCGCGCCGCCCCGACGACGTGATCGGCCGGATTCCACCGTTCCTCGCCGCCTGCACGGTCGAGAAGGTCGCGATCAACGCCGTGATGGCGGGTTGCAAACCGGAATACATGCCGGTATTGCTCGCGGCGCTGGAGGCGGCTCTCGAGCCGGTCTTCACGCTGCACGGCTTGCTCGCGACCACTTATTTCTCGAGCCCGATCATCATCGTCAATGGCCCCATCGCCCGCCGGATCGGCATGAACAGCGGCATCAACGCGCTGGGACAAGGCAACCGGGCGAATGCGACCATCGGGCGGGCGCTGAACCTCATCGTGCTCAACGTGGGCGGTGGCCGGCCGGGAGAAGCCGACCGTTCCACGCTCGGCGCGCCGAGCAAGTACACGCTGTGCTTCGCCGAGGACGAGTCCGACCCGGAGTGGGAGCCGCTGTCGGTGGCGCGCGGCCTGCCGCGCGGCGCCTCGGCCGTGACGCTGTTCCAGGGCCACGGGCCGGAGGCGTTCGTGGACCAGAAGTCGCGCACGCCGGAGGCCCTGACACGATCGCTCGCGTCGTCGCTCGTGAAGATGGGGCATCCCAGGCTGGTGCAATCGGCGCGCGCAATCCTGGTGCTGTCGCCGGAACACTATGCGATTTATCGGGAAGCGGGCTGGGATCGCGGGAAACTCGAGCGCGCCTTGTACGATGCGACCATCCGGCCGGGGGCGGAGCTCATCGCCGGCGCCGACGGAGTGGGCGAGGGCGTCCCGGCCTCGCAATCCGGCGAGAGGGTGCCGAAGTTCCACGAGGACGGCCTGATGGTGGTGCGCGCCGGCGGCCGGGCCGGGTTGTTCTCGGCTATCCTTCCCGGGTGGCTCGCCGGCCGCAATAAACTGGAATTGCAACCCGTAACCAAGGAGATCAAGGCATGACGAACTGGATGCGTGATCCAACTGCAGAGACATCGGCCGTGAAGCGGCCGCGGCGCGCGCCGCCGAAGTCGCTCGAGGGAAAGACCATCGCGCTCTTCGACATCGGCAAGTCGCGCACCCCGGAGTTCCTCGACCAGGTCGAGAAGCGCTTCAACGAGCGCGGCCTGAAGACCAGGCGCTTCGGCAAGCCGACCAACGCCAAGGTGGCGACCGCGGAAATCCTGCAGAAGGTCGCAGAGGAGGCGGACGTCGTCCTGATCGGGCTCTCCGACTGAGGGTCGTGCACGTCGTGCAGTCTGCACGACCTCATGAACTTCGACAGCCGCGGCATGCCCGGCGTCTCGGTCGTCACCACCGGCTTTACCGACGCGGTGGCGGTGCAGTCGCAAGCGCTCGGCTTCGAGCCGGCGATACTCTACGTCCCGCACCCGATCCAGAACCGCACGGCGGAGGAGCTCAAGAGAATCGCGGATGACGCGGTCGAGCCCGCGCTGCGGTTGCTCACAGCTTCTCGATAAACTCCACCATCCTGCGGCGCATCGCCGCATCGGGCAGCCGGCCGCGCCCGGCATTGAGGTTGTCGACCATGTACTCCGGCTTGTCGGTGCCGGGTATCACGCAATTCACCGCTTCGCTCGCGAGAATGTACTTGAGGAAGAACTGGCCCCAGGTCGAGGCCTCGAATTCCGCGGCCCATTCGGGCACCGGCCTGCCGCGCACGGCGCGGAACAGCCGGGCGCGGGCGAAGGGAAGATTGACCAGGACCGCAGTGCCGGTGTCGGCCGCCGCGGCGAGCAGCCGCTGCTCCACGCTGCGCTCGGCCATCGAGTAGTTGACCTGGATGAAATCGGGCTTCTCGATCCGCATGATCTCGATCAGCCGCGCGTTGGCGCGCGGCTGGCTCTGGGAGTGGGTCACGCCGATGTAGCGGAACACGCCGCGGTCCTTCCATTCCCGCAGCAGCTCGAGCTGCGCGGCGATCTCGTCGCGGTCGACGAAGCCGACGTTGTGGATCTGCATCAGGTCGAATTTTTCCGTGCGCAGCCGGCGCTGCGACTGCTGCATCTCGGGGACCGCGCGGTCACTGCCGGCCGCGCGCACCTTCGTCGCCACGAAAGCCCGCTCGCGCGCCTTCATCTCGTCGAGCAGGTCGCCGACCACGGATTCCGCCGCGCCGTAGGAGGGCGCGGTGTCGATCAGCCGCCCGCCGCCCGCGAGCAGCGTCTCGATGACTGCGCGGCGCTCGGCACGCTGCGCGGCGTCGGCACCGATGTCGAATACGATGGCGGTCCCGAGGCCGACCAGGGCAAGTCGCTCGCCGGTACGCGGGATCGGCCGCGTGAGCAGCGGTCTCGCGGGCGCAGTGGCCGCGCCGGCGGGCGCGATGCCGAGCACGGCGGCGCCGAGGCCGGCGGTCATTGCCAAAACGTCACGGCGCGTGAAGAGACGGCGGGCTGGCTGGATGTCGACTTTCATGTGAGGCTCCTTTCGAAATTTCGCGCGTGCGACGCTCGTGCACGCGGCCGAGCGCCAGCGCCAGCGCGAGCCACGCGGCCGTGACCGGTATGGTGGCGAGCGAGATCGCGCCGAGATCGAGTCCGGCGCCGCGCAGCGCCGCGAACAGCCAGCCGCTGACCGCGTCGCCGCCGCGGAACACCACGAGGTCGATCACGTTCTTGGCCTTGTATTTTTCCTCGCGCTCGAGCACCGTGAACAGCACCTCGCGCGCCGGGTTGGAGATCGCGAAATTGGCGGTGCGCTGGGCGGCCTGGAAGGCGATCACGATCCACAGCGCGGGCGCGAGCCAGAGCGTGATGAAGCCGAGGCAGAAGACGGCCGGCAGGAACGCCGCCGCCGGACCGGCGCCGAAGCGTGCGATCAGCCGTCCCGTAGCCGCGAACTGCACCAGCAGGGTCAGGATCCCGACCGCGAGGTCGATGGTGGCAAAGATGCGCGTGCGTACCGCGGGATCGTCGGACGCGGCGGTCACAATGTTCGCTTGCTGGAAATATAGGAACGTGCCGGCGAGGGAAAGGAGCGCCACCCAGAGCGCGATGCCGGCGAGGTAGGAGGAGCGGAGCACCTGGGCAATGCCCGCGAGCCAGCCGCCACCCAGTCCCGCAGCGTCGGGTCGCCCTGCGGGCGCGGCCGCGGGGCTTTCCGCCCTCATCCGCGGCGCCGCCGCCTCCAGGCGCGCCGCGCACAGCACCGCGGCCTCGAGCAGCAGGGCGGCGACGATCAGAAGATTGACGTGGCCGAGCGGCACCGCGAGCCCGACGGTCACCGCCGGTCCCAGCAACGCGCCCGCCGACCCGCCTGCCGCGATGAAGCCGAACAGCCGCTTGCCCTGCTCGGACGCGTAAAGGTCGGCCATGAACGACCAGAACACCGACACCGCGAACAGGTTGAACACGCTGATCCATACGAAAAACACGCGGGCGACGTGGACGGTGCCGATGTCGAGCGTGAGCAGCAGCCAGAAGACCGCGATGTTGAGAACGAAGAAATGGTAGATGAGCGGGATGAACCGCCGGCGCGGCAGCTTGGCGACCACGGCGCCGAACACCGGCACCACCGCGAGCATCACGAAGAACGTCGCGGTGAAGAGCCAGGGCAGGTTGCGCACGCCGCCGGCGATGCCCATTTCGTCGCGCAGCGGGCGCAGGACGTAGTAGCCGGCGAGCAGGCAGAAGAAATAGGCGAACGACCAGAGCAGCGCCCGCGCTTCCCCTGGCCGCACGTTGACGACGCGCGCGAGCCAGCGCTGAACCGCCGCGTCGCCCATCTACGGCTTGAGGCCGAGCGCCTTGCGCAGCTCCGCGGCGGTCATCGGCCTGCCGAACACGGGCGTACCGTAATCGAATTCCCGCGCGCGCGCGAGTCCGCCGACGACCACCGGCTCATGCCCGGCGTCCCGCACCAGGCGGACGGCGGTCTTCACCGCGTCCGCGTCATCGCCGGCGAGCGGGATGCCGAGGCGCTCCCCGGCGCGATGCGCGTCCTCGCGCATGCGGACGTAGCCCACTTCGTTGTATGCGCGCACGATCCGCGCTCCGGGCAGGAACTCCGAGGAGGCGACGCCCGTGCCCTTGGCGAGCGCTTCCTTCGCCATGGCGCCATCGCGGCCGGGAATGGGGTTGCTCGCGTCGAGCACGATCTTGCCCTTGATCTCGCCCCCGAGGTCGCGCCCGAGGCCGGGCAGCGCCGCGTAGGGAACCGCGAAGAACAGCACCTGGCCGAACGCCGCGGCTTCCTTCGGCGTGCCCGCGCGCGCGCCGGGACCGATGCTCGCGGCAAGTTTCCGGTCGTGCTCGAGGTCGAGCGACGAAAACATGACCTCGTGCCCGGCCTTGACCCACAGCGTTCCGATCGTGCCGCCGACTCGACCCGAGCCGATGACGCCGATCCTGAGCCCTTTCCCGGGTTCGGCGGCCCGCGCACCGAAAGGCAATGCGCACAGGATGAGGCCGGCGGCGGACCGCAGCACGAGGCGGCGGTTGGTTTGCACGGAGTCGTTCGCATTCATGGAGTGGACCTCGCGGCGTGACCGGGGACGAAGGCGGGAGCATACATCAAGAATCGCTCACAACAGATGGACGCGGTGGCGGTTGACCTCTCCGGTGCCGCACCGGATACTGACGGCTTCCCGGTCGCGAGGAGACTGACATGTCAAGAATAACGCGCCATGCGTTCATTGCCTTTGCCGCGGTAATCGGCTTTCAGCCACAGAGTCTGCCGGCCCAGGCCTATCCGGCAAAACCGATTCGCGTCATCGTCCCGTTCGGAGCGGGCGGACCGGCCGATATCTACGCCCGTTTCCTGGGCCAGCACATGCAGGGGCCGCTCGGCCAGCCGTGGGTCGTGGAAACGCGGCCCGGCGCCGGGTCGATCATCGGCACGGAAATCGTCGCCAAGTCTCCCGCGGACGGCTACACGCTGCTGGTCATGTCGAATACCCATACCGTAAACGAATCGCTGGTGCCCAAGAAGCCGTTCGTGCTGATGCGGGACTTCGTCGCGGTTGCCCCCATCAATTACTCCGACCTGCTGCTGGTGGTGCACCCTTCGGTTCCGGCGAAGTCCGTCAAGGAATTGGTGGCGCTGGCGAAGACGACCAGGGGCGGCATGAATTACTCTTCATCCGGGACCGGGACGCCCTATCACATGGCGGGCGAGCTGTTCAAGGCGCTCGCGGGTGTGGACATCCTGCATGTTCCGCACAAGAGCAGCGGGGATGCGCGCACCAGCGTCATGAGCGGGCAGACCGAGATGATGCTGGACGCCATCACCACCATGCTGCCGATCGCGAAAGGGGGCAAGGTGCGGGCGCTGGCCACTTCGGGCCGGACGCGCTCGTCGGTGGCGCCGGATCTGCCGACGATCGCGGAAGCGGGCGTGAAGGGCTATGAGACCACCATCTGGATCGGCGTGATGGCGCCGACGGGAACGCCGGGAGCGATCGTCGAGCGGCTGAACGCAGAGATCACCAAGGTCGCCAACCGGTCCGACGTCAGGGAGGTATGGGCGAAGCAGGGGGCGATCCCGCTGACCCTGTCGGTGCCCGAGTACGAGAAGTACCTGCACGCCGACATCGCCAAGTGGGCGAGAGTGGTCAAGATCTCCGGCGCCCGAGCCGACAAGTAATGCGCCTTGTAACGTTCTCGGACGCCAGGGGCACGCGCATCGGCGTGCATGACCCGGCTTCCGGCACCCTCGTCGATCTGTCCATCGGCACCCGGCTGCCGCGCGAGATGACGGTATTCATCGCGCTCGGCAAGAGCGGGCTTGCGCGCGCGCGGCGCGCGGTGAGAAGCGGAAAGGGGCGCATACCGGCGGCAGGCGTCGGGATCCTCGCGCCCATTCCCCGCCCGGCGAAGAACATCCTGTGCGTCGGCAAGAATTATCACGATCACGCGAAGGAGTTTCATTCGAGCGGCGTCGACGCGACCGGCAAGGAGGTGGTGCCGGAGGTGCCGATCCTCTTCACCAAGTGGCCGAACTCGGTGATCGGCCCCGGGGCGCCCATACCCAGCGGCAACGACTACACGAACTCCACCGACTACGAAGGCGAGCTGGGGGTGGTGATCGGCGAGGGCGGGCGCGGCATCTCCGCGAAGGATGCCTACGATCACGTCTATGGCTATACCGTCATCAACGATGTTTCCGCGCGCACGCTCCAGAACCGCCACCGCCAGTGGTTTCTCGGCAAGAGCCTCGACGGCTACTGCCCGATGGGGCCGTGCATCCTCACCGCGGACGAGGTGAAGGACGTGGGCAAGATGCATCTCACCACGCGGGTCAACGGCGAGCTGCGCCAGGACGCGTTCGTGAGCCAGCTGATCTTCGACATCCCGGCGCTGATCGAGACGATCTCGCGCGTGATGCTGCTGGAGCCGGGGGACGTGATCGCCACCGGCACCTGCGCCGGCGTCGGCATCGGCTTCGACCCGCCGAAGTACCTCGGGAAGGGCGACATCGTGGCGATCACCATCGATCCGATTGGCACGCTGGAAAACCCGGTGAGCTAGAATTGCAAAGCAAAGAGGAGGCAAACATGAAAACCAACCGATGGATCGCTGTATTACTCTGCGCCGCGGCCGCCGGGCCCGCACTCGCGCAGGAGGCATTTCCGAACCGGGCCATCTCGATGATCGTGGCGTTCCCGCCGGGAGGGGTGGCGGATATCACGGCCAGGCCGACCGCCGCCGCAATGGAGAAAGTACTCAAGCAGCCGGTGACGGTCGTCAACCGGACGGGGGCCGCCGGCGCGGTCGGGAACGCCGCCGTGGCGAACGCCAAGCCCGATGGCTACACGATCCTGATGGCGCTCTCCAGCATCTCGGTGATCCCGGCGGCCGACGAGCTGTTCAACCGCACGCCGGCGTACTCGCTCGACCAGTTCGCGCCGATCGCATTGATTTCCGCCGACCCGACGATACTCGTCACGCACCCGTCCCTGCCAGTCAAGACGCTCAAGGAGCTGGTGGCGCTTGCAAGATCGAGGCCGGGGCAGCTCACGTTCTCTTCTTCCGGCATCTACGGCGCCTTGCACATGCCGATGGAAATGTTCCTGCACGCCACCAAGCTCAAGATGCGGCATGTGCCGACCCCCGGCGGCGGGCCTGCGCTCACGGCGCTGCTCGGCGGGCACGTCGAATTGACGGCGGGTGGTCCCGCGGCGATCAGTGGGCACGTGAAGTCAGGCAAGATACGCCCGATCGTCGGCTGGGGCGCCGAGCGCCACGCATCGTATCCCGCGATTCCGACCTTCAAGGAGCTCGGTTACAAGGACGTCGAGTACTACATATGGGCGGGGATGTTCGCTCCGCGCGGCACGCCGGATGCAGTGATGAAGGCGCTGCGCGACGCGGCGCGGCGGGCGGTGCAGGAGCCGGAATTCAAGAACGCCATGGCCAAGGTCGACTCGCTGGTGCAATACAAGGACGCGCCCGAATTCCAGAAGTACTGGGAAGCCGATGCGAAACGCCTCGCCGCGCTGGTGAAGGTGGTCGGCAAGGTCGAGGACAGGAAATAGCGCGTCGAGGGGCGGAACAGGGGCTCCCAATCCCCGATCCCCTCATCCCCGCCCTTCTCCCGAGCGGAGAAGGGGGGCTCGAGCCTTCCCTCTCTCCCCTCGGGAGAGAGGGAAGGAGTGAGGGACGGAGAGGTCGGGAGTGAGGGATGGGGGATGTGACCCCCGGCGGCGCGCGGGCGGCCGACGCCATGGGCCCGACAATGCGTTTTCGTGTCGGAGGGCGCGGGCGTGACGGGTGACGGGAGTGCCTGATGGGCGATGAAACGCGCGGCGCACTGCGCAGCGACCAGTTCTCGGGGCTGATGCTGCTCGCACTCGCGCTGTACGTCGGGTGGCAGAACCGCGTC
>JBOIEM010000234.1:0-11324 GCA_050741115.1 Burkholderiales bacterium | reverse complement strand
GCGTTGAGGCGCTCCGGCATGAGGTTGAAGGTCCGCTCGAAGCGCGCGAGGTCCACACCCCGGTTCTCGTCCTTGAGCAGCTCGGCGAGCGCGCCCTCGGGCGAGCCGCGCTCCAGGGCGGCGAGCTCGGCGCGCCGCGCGGGAGTGGCGCGCCGTGAGGCGCGCGCGTGCGGATCGATCACGATGCCGCCGCCCAGCGTGCGGCGAGCAGACTGGACGCGCAGGATGAAGCGATCGCCGTTCAACGCCCCGACCGGCTTGGCGAGCGCGAGCTGCGCGATGGCGGAGCCGCCGGAAGCGATCGCGGCCTCGCCGGGGAGCGAGATGCGGGCGGTGACGTCGGCGGTCGCGAGGTGCAGGTGCAGCGGCGTCCAGTGCTTGAGCGGTTGCGGCTCGGAGGCGAGGAGCGTAATGCGCGCATCCATCCGCTGCGTCGGCGCATGGATCGCTTCCGCCAGCACCCAGTCGCCGCGCGCGACGGTTTCAAGATCGGCGCCGGTCAGGTTGAGCGCGCAGCGCTGGCCGGCTTGCGCGCGTTCCGCGGGCTTGCCACGCATCTGGATGCCGCGCACGCGCACGGGAGCGCCCCTGGGCGATACGACGAGGCGGTCGCCGGCGGCGACGGCGCCGTTGAAGACGGTGCCCGTGACCACCGTCCCGCTGCCGGCGATGGTGAAGGCGCGGTCGATTGCGAGGCGGAAGTGCTGCCCCTCGGTCATGCGCGCGGCAAACGCGCCCGCGGCGGCGGCGAGCTGCTGCTTCAGTTCCTCGATGCCGGCGCCGCTAACGGCCGAGACCGGGAGAACGGGAATCCCGGCGAGCCGGGTCGGCGCGAGCAGCGCGGTGACCTCGGCCCGGACCTTCTCGACCCGCTCGGGGGCCACGCGGTCGATCTTGGTGACGACGGCGATGCCGCGGCGGATATCGAGGAGATCGAGTATGTGCAGGTGCTCAACGGTCTGGGGCATGACGCTATCGTCGGCGGCGACAACGAGCAGCGCGAAATCGATGCCGCACACGCCAGCCAGCATGTTGCGGATGAAACGCTCGTGCCCCGGCACGTCGACGAAGCCGATCACGGCCCCGTTCGGGAGCGGCCAGTAGGCGAAGCCGAGGTCGATCGAGATGCCGCGCGCCTTCTCCTCCGGCAGGCGGTCGGTGTCCACGCCGGTGAGCGTTTTCACCAGCAGAGTCTTGCCGTGGTCGATGTGTCCAGCAGTGGCGACGATCATTTCAAGTCAAGGTGCTTCAACTGCTCCACGAACTCGTCCTCGTGCTCGAGGCAGCGCAGGTCGATGATGAACGCGCCGTCCTTCACGCGCCCGATGACGGGAACCGGCAGCGCGCGGAACGCCGCGGCGATTTCCGCGGCCAGCGCATTGCGCCGCTTGCCGGATGCCGCAACGGCGATGCCCCAGCTCGCGATGAGGTCCACGGGGAGAGCGCCGCTGCCGATCTGGCTCCTGACCGACATCATCTCGGCGGCGGCCTTTCCTCGCAGCGCGAGCTCGACTGCCGGTAGCAGCCGCCGCGCCTGTGCCTCGATCTCCTCTGCCGGGCGGGTGAGGTACCTCAACGTGGGCAGCGCCGTCTTCAGGCGCGCGGGATCGGCGTAGAGCCGCAGCACCGCCTCCAGCGCCGCAAGCGTCATCTTGTCCACGCGCAGCGCCCGTTTTATCGGATTCCTGCGGATGCGCTCGATCAGGTCCGAGCGTCCGACGACCAGCCCCGCCTGCGGGCCGCCCAGCAGCTTGTCGCCGCTGAAGGTGACGATGTCGGCGCCGGCGGCGAGCGCCTCGCGCGGCGTAGGCTCGTGGGGCAGGCCGTAGTCCTCGAGATTCACCAGCATGCCGCTGCCGAGATCGGTGATCAGCGGAAGCTTGTGCCGGTGCGCGAGGGCGGCCAGGCGGTCTTCGGGCACCGCCGCCGTGAATCCCTGGATCGCGTAATTGCTCGCGTGCACTTTCATCAGCGCCGCGGTGCTCCCGGTGATCGCCCCCTCGTAGTCCTTGAGATGGGTGCGATTGGTCGTGCCGACCTCGACCAGCTTCACGCTCGCGCGCGCCATGATGTCGGGAATGCGGAACGCACCCCCGATCTCGATCAGCTCGCCGCGCGACACCGGCACCTCCTTCTTCAGCGCAAGGGTGTTGAGCGCGAGATAGACCGCCGCGGCGTTGTTGTTGACCACCAGCGCCGCCTCGGCGCCGGTCAACCGCTTGAGCCAGCGCTCGACGTGATGGTCGCGCTCCCCGCGGTCGCCGCCGTCCAGCTCGAACTCGAGGTTCACGGGGCGCGTCATCGCGCGCGCGACCGCCTGCGCGGCTTCCTGCGGCATGAGCGCGCGTCCCAGGTTGGTGTGCAGCACCGTGCCGGTGAGGTTGAAGACGGGCTTGAGCGAGGGCTCGGTCTCGCGCGCCAGGCGCGCGGCACACGCCCGCACGAAACGCGCTTCGTCGAAACCGGCTTCGGGCGCGGCCGGCCTTTCCCCGAGGCCGGCGCGCAGGCGGGCGAGCTCGGCGCGCGCCGCCTCCGTCACCAGGGGCCGGCCATAGCGGGCGGTGAGCTCCACGACTGCTTCGAGCTGGAGCAGCCGGTCGAGTGAGGGAATCGCGCGACGCGCGGCAGCCGCCCGATTCAGCATGGCGGGCACCGTCCGGATACGCAACGCGGGAACATCGCTTCGAACCTGCAGTCTGAGCCGCCACCGCGCGGCAGCGCGAAGAGGGGGTGAAAGTTTAGCCCAGGTCCGGTGGTTGTGCTATCTTCGCGCCACGAGTTCGTCGGAGGAGGGGCGATGAAAATGGCGATTCATGCTGCCGTTGCCCTCGCAGCGGCGGCCTGGGCCTGCAACGCGCCGGCCCAGAAACCGGAATCGGAGCCGGCCTATCCCACACGTCCGGTCCGCTTCATCTGTCCCTATGTACCGGGCGGGGCCGGGGATATCTTCACCCGCACCATCGCCCAGAAGCTGACGGAAGCGCTGGGGCAGTCGTTCGTCGTGGACAACCGCCCGGGTGCGAATGGCGGCATCGGCACGGACCTGGTCGCCAAGTCGCCGCCCGACGGGCATACGCTGCTGATGGGGAACAGCGGCCCGCTGGCGGTCAACCCGGTGCTGTACCAGAAGGTGCCGTACGACCCGGTCAAGGATTTTGCGCCGATCACGCAGGGCACTTCCTACATGTACGTGCTGGTGGTGCAGGCGGCGCTGCCCGTCGCGGGCCTGAGCGATTTCACCGCGCTGCTCAAGTCCAAGCCGGGGCAGATGACCTATGGCTCGACCGGCGTCGGGGGCGGCAATCACCTGTCCGGAGAGCTGTTCAACCTGATGACGGGCACCCAGTCCATTCACGTGCCCTACACGGGAAGCGCCGCCGCGCTCGCGGCGCTGCTCGGCGGGCAGCTGAACTACATGTTCGATACCGTGATCACCTCCGTGCCCCACCTGCGCGCCGGCCGGCTGCGGGGGATCGGGGTGACCGCGCTGAAGCGCGCTTCCGCGTTGCCCGAGGTGCCGACGCTCGACGAGCTGGGACTGAAGGGCTTCGAGCTGACGCAGTGGCAGGCCGTGGTGGCCCCCGCCGGTACGCCGAAGCCGGTCGTGGACCTGCTCTACCGCGAGGTGGCGCGCGCGCTCAAGATGCCGGACGTCATCGAGCGCCTGGCGACGCAGGGCGGCAACGAGCTGGTGGGCAACTCGCCGGAGGAATTCGCGCAGGTGATCAAGAACGACCTCGCGAAGTACGCGAAGCTCGTCAAGGCCGCGAAGATCCAGGTGCAGTGACGAACTGCATGACGGCCTTACTCGAAGAGGCGTTCCGGCAGCGGAAGGCCCGCCAGGTCCTCGGGCGTCAGCCGCCCGTCGGGCTCGATGCCGAAGCGCTCGAGCACGTGGATCAGCTGCCGCGCGTGCTGCGCGGAGTGCCAGGTCGAGCGCTCGAACACGACGTGCATGGTCTGCTCGCCGTAATACGTCCTGACCCGGTACGCGAGTGACTTGTCTTGCTCCGCGTTCCACCACCTCTGCAAACCCTGGATGACCTCCTCCCCGTAACCCGCGATTTCCGCCCCCGTGAGGCAGGTGCCGTCCTGGGGCGGGACGTTGGCATGTCCGACCGCGTACTCGACGCCATTGATCGCTGATTCGAGGAAGGCCTCGCCAATACGAAACAGGTGATGGCTGAGGATGCGGATGGAACGGTCGCGGTTGTCGATGACGCGCTCGTTGATTCGTTGGGTCGGCATCTGGCGCACATAGCGCTGTGCCGCGCGCAGCACGTTGACCCATTTCCTGATCAGCTGATCCGGCGGCAGCGGCTTGTGGCCCGTGCCCTGGAGCCCCACGAACTCCGCGACGTCTTCCAGGTTCTGGCCGAAGACGTAGTTCGTGCCCTTTGCGACCACCGGCACGTTGCGGACGCCCAGCGCGAGCAGCTTTTCCCGTCCGCCGGGATCCTTGAGCACGTCGATCACGACATGGTCTATGCCCCTCCGCGAAAGAAACTCTTTCGCCCGGAGACAGCTGCTTCACCCGGGCTGCGTGAAGAGGACGAATTTTTCGGTCGCGCCCATGACGTCGGTCAACGGATTGGACAGGTGGAGCCTAATACCCGTGCCCGAACGCGTCAAGGCGCGACCGCGCCGGGCGGGCACTCCTGGGCCAGGTCCCTGTCCTCGCGCGTGCGTTCTCCGGACTCGATGATTCCGCCGCCCAGGCACACCTGGCTTTCGTAGAGCACGATCGACTGGCCGGGCGTGACCGCCCACTGCGGCTCCGCGAACTCAATCACGCAGCGCTCGGCTCCGCTGGCGACGAGGGTGCAGGCGGCGTCGTTCTGCCGGTAGCGCGTCTTCGCCGTGTACACCCAGTTGCGGTGAGGGGTGACGCCGCTGATCCAGTTGAGGTCGGATGCCGTGAGCCGGTCGGCGAGCAGCGCGGGATGATCGTGGCCCTGGACCGCGATCAGGCGGTTACCGCGCACATCCTTGGCGGCGACATACCACGGCTCGCCCACGCCGTCGCGGTTGCCGCCGATCCCGAGTCCCTGGCGCTGGCCGATGGTATAGAACATCAACCCGTGGTGTCGGCCGACGAGCCTGCCTTCCGGCGTTCGGATGTCGCCCGGGTTGTCCGGCAGATAGCGGTTGAGAAACGCGCGGAATGGGCGCTCTCCGATGAAGCAGATCCCGGTCGAATCCTTCTTGTCGTGGACGGCGAGGCCCGCGCGGCACGCGATCTCGCGCACGTCGCGCTTGTAGAGCTTGCCGAGCGGGAACAGCGTCCTGGCGAGCTGCGCCTGGTCGAGGCGGTAAAGGAAGTAGCTCTGGTCCTTGGTGCCGTCCTCTGCCTTGAGCAGCTGGCAGCGCCCGTCCGCTTCGCGCACCTGCGCGTAGTGGCCGGTGGCGATCCAATCGGCGCCGAGGCCGACGGCGTGGTCGAGAAACGCCCGGAACTTGATCTCGGCGTTGCACAGGACATCCGGGTTGGGCGTGCGGCCGGCCTGGTATTCGCGCAGAAAGTTGCTGAACACCCGTTCCTTGTACTCGTTTGAGAAATTGACGACGTCGATCTCGACACCGATCTTCTCGGCCACCGCCACCGCGTCCACCAGGTCCTCGCGCGAGGCGCAATACTCGCCGGTGTCGTCGTCTTCCCAGTTCTTCATGAACAGGCCCGACACTTCGTAGCCCTGCTGCTTGAGCAGCAGCGCGGCGACGGAGGAGTCCACTCCCCCCGACATGCCGACGATGACGCGCTTCGCTGCCATCGGCTCAGGACGGCTGGTGGGTGAGAACGTCAAGCGGGAAGCCGCGCCCCGCGAGGTAGTCGTCGATGCAGCGCATCACCAGCGGCGAGCGGTGGCGCGCCGCCTCGTGCCGGATCTCCTGGGGCGTGAGCCATACCGCCCGGATGATGCCGGCATCGAGGGGACGGCCGGCCTCAGGCGCGGTGATATTCCCGGTGAAAGCGAAACGGATGTAGGTCACGTCGTCGGCACTGGAATGATATTGATAGACTCCCAGCAAGCCCGTCGGTTCGAACGCCCAGGCGGTTTCTTCCAGCGTCTCGCGCGCAACGGCGCGGGTCAGGGATTCGCCCGGGTCGAGATGCCCGGCGGGCTGGTTGAAGAGCCGCCCGCGATCGGTATGCTCCTCGACCAGCAGGAAGCGGCCATCACGCTCGACGATCGCCGCCACGGTGACGCTCGGTTTCCAGATCATGGAGCGTGGATTCTACCCCCACCTTCGCGTGCCAAAACGTCCAGTGCTGGTACAAACAAAAAGGGCAGGGTGCCTCGCCCTGCCCTTCCGGCTTTCTTGATCCAGCCGGAGCGCTTACTTCTTCATTTCTTCCTTCTTTTTCGCATCGGCCTTCTTCGCGTCGGCTTTCTTCGCGCCGGCCTTCTTCGCGTCGGCTTTCTTCGCGTCGGCCTTCTTTGCGTCGGCTTTCTTTGCTTCAGCCTTTTTCTGGGTCTTCATTTCCTCTTTCTTCTTCTCTTGCGCGATCACCGGGGCGGTCGCGGTTACCGCAAACATCCCGGCTACAATTGCTGCGATCAGTCTATTCATGTCTCCCCTCCGAGCGGTTTGTTGGTGTTTTCCGGCGGTGCCGCAGCCGAAAGCTCCATCGAGCGCGGCTAGCCTAGCCCAAAACTCCTGCTATGGCAACGTCATGGGGGTGGAACCAGCCGGCGGCGGTCAATAAAAAAGGCAGGGCGCGAACCCTGCCTTTTCGAGAGAGAAAGCGAGATTACTTCTTCATCTCTTCCTTCTTCATCTCTTCCTTCTTCATCTCTTCCTTCTTCGGAGCGGCCTTCTTCTTGGCTTCGGTCTTGGCCTTCTCCGTCTTCTTGGCTTCGGCCTTCTTCGGAGCGGCCTTCTTCTTGGCTTCGGTCTTGGCCTTCGTCTCTTCCTTCTTCATCTCCTGCGCGAAAGCGACCGGGGAGACGGTCACCACCGCGAAGACGGCAGCCAGCACAGCAGTCAGCAGCTTGCTCATGAGGGTTCCTCTGAAAGATTGATAGGTGGTTACTCGCAGCAAACGACCGAATTCTCGGTCAACGTCCATAACGGCTCAGACAGGCTTACGGTTGACAGGGCGCCCGGGCAAGAGAGAGTCGGACCATACACCAAATATTTGTCAAACAAATCAACAGGCTATCGGATTGGTTGCACCCTACCGCGCCCCTGCGGGGCGCCTCCTTGGGGCGCCAGCCATGTAGCGGGGCTCACGCCGTCACAGGTTCGCGCGGCGCGTGCGTCAACCACTGGTAGCCGGGAAGGGTCAGGAACTCGACATACGCGTCGCTCGTGATAAGCCGGTCGAAGAGCTTCGCGGCGTCCTCATAACGGCCCGCCGCCCATCCGTCCGAGCCGAGCAGGGCCCTGACCCGGGCGAGCTCCTCGGGCAGCAACTTGCGGAACAGCTCCTGGGTCACCTTGCGCCCGTCCTCGAGGACGCCCTTAGGGCTGCGGATCCATTGCCAGATCTGCGAGCGCGAAATCTCGGCGGTCGCGGCATCCTCCATCAGGTTGAAGACGGGCACGCAGCCGTTCCCGGCGAGCCAGGCGCCGATGTACTGGATGCCGGCGCTGATGTTGTTGCGTAGCCCCGCCTCGGTGATCGGTCTCTCGGGCCGGAAATCGAGCAGGTCCGCGGCGCTGATCGTCACGTCGTTGCGCTTCCTGTGCACCTGGTTGGGTGTCGGCATGTACTGGTCGAACACCGCCTTCGCCACTCCCACCAGGCCCGGGTGCGCCACCCAGGTGCCATCGCAGCCGTCGGTCGCTTCGCGGATCTTGTCGGCGCGCACCTTCTCGAGCGCGGCCGCGTTCGCCGCCGGATCGTTCTTGATCGGAATCTGGGCCGCCATGCCGCCCATGGCGAACGCGTTGCGGCGGTGGCAGGTCTGAACGAGCAGCAGGGCGTAGGCGCGCAGGAACGGCGCCGTCATGGTTACCTGCGCCCGGTCGGCGAGGCAGAATTCCCGGCGGGAGCGGAATTTCTTGATGCAGCTGAAGATGTAATCCCAGCGCCCGATGTTGAGCCCCGCGCAATGCTCGCGCAGCTCATGGAGGATCTCGTCCATCTCGAACGCCGCAACCACCGTCTCGATCAGAACGGTCGCCTTGATCGTTCCCTGCGGGATGCCCAGCTCGCGCTGCGCCGCGACGAAAATCTCGTTCCAGAGCCGTGCCTCGAGGTGGCTCTCCAGCTTGGGCAGGTAAAAATAGGGGCCGCTATTGCGCGCGAGCAGCGCCTTGGCGTTGTGGTAGAAGTAGACCGCAAAGTCGAAGATCGCCGCGGCGACCGGCTCCCCGTCGACGAACAGGTGCTCCTCCAGGAGGTGCCAGCCGCGCGGACGCACCATGAGGACGGCTGTCTTCTCGTTCAACTCGTAGCGCTTGCCCTCGGGACTGGTGTAATCGATCGTGCCGCGAACCGCATCGCGCAGGTTGATCTGGCCCTCGATCATGTTCTCCCACGTCGGCGTGTTGGAGTCCTCGAAGTCGGCCATGAACACGTTCGCCCCGCAGTTGAGCGCGTTGATCACCATCTTGCGGTCGGTCGGCCCGGTGATTTCGACGCGGCGATCCTGCAGCACGCGGGGTGCCGCGGCCACGGTCCATTCGGCGTCGCGGATGGGCTGGGTGTGGGGAAGGAAATCCGGCAGCCTGCCGGCGTCGAACTCGGCCTGGCGCTGCGCGCGGGCCGCCATCAGCTCGCGCCGGCGCCGTTCGAATTTACGCGCGAGCTTGGCGACGAAAGCGAGCGCCGGAGCGTCGAGAATTTGCGCGAAGGCCGGCGCCGTTCGGCCGCGGATTTCGATACCTTCGGGTAGCGGCATCGATCGGCTCATGATGGTTCTTCCTCGTAATCGATCTCGTTTCGCTGAGCAAGCGCAAACCGCAGCTTCCACGATGCAGGAAAGCGTTTTGACACCCGTGCTGCAGTGCATTATACCCCTACAATGTCCAATGCCAAGTCAGTGTTAAAAATGAAGATTTTTAACGATGCATCAGCACAAATGAGAACCATGGGTTTGCCTTAATAAGCGCCCACTTACAGGGTTCGCACAGTGCCGATGACAGGGCGCCTCTCAACGAGACGAGCGCTGCGGCAGCGTGGACGGAAACGCCGCCGGGCGCGCCCCGGGTTTACTTCTAAACCCGGCGACGGACGACGGCAGTAGGGCGGAGTTGGGAACCAACGGCTGCGGCGGGGGCCGTGGGCGCTTTTGCTATAATTCGCGCTTTTCCCGTCGGTCGGCCGTGGCGCTGCGGCGCAGCACAGTCCCTTTACAACCGTCCCCGCACGGAGGCAAAGCCGGCAGCGGCCAGGACGGTCCGGTGCCGGCAGCCGTGCCGGACATTGCGACGGATCGCCGAAAGAATCCCGGTTACCCGACCGACCCACTGATTGGAGATGGCGCACCATGAGTGAACGACTCGACCTGTTGCAGATCGCCCGGGAAGAGCAGAGCGGCGATCTGTTCAAGCTGCTCGACGGCATCTACAAGCGATCCAAGGTTCAACCGCGGGGCATCGCCGATGCAATCATCTGGGAAGGCGGGAACCCTCACGGCAACGTGAAACCGGTCGCGCACGCGTTGACGGACAGGTTCGCGCTCAACGGGACGCTGATGGCGCTCGATGTTCTGGGGCTGCCCTTCCTCGGCGTGCCGATGATGGCGCAGTTCCGGCACGACACGAAGCTCGCCTCGCTCGAGTGGTTCGGGAAGCTCGAGTACACCGCGATCAAGTGGTCCACCGCCGGCGACGCCCTGGTCAACGAGAACGGCAGGAAGGTGGTCGTCATGGGCAAGTCCGCCAATGCGCCGCTGCGCACCAAGGCCGGGGTCTACTGCAACGTCCGGCCCTACGGGACGATCACCAACGTGCGCTTCATGCCCGGCCTGCCCTATTCCCAGGACGGCAAGAAGTTCCGGGTCGATCGTGACACCGGCAACATCCACTCCGAAATGAACACCCCCGGCGTCAGGATGGCCTACGCCGTGCGTCTGTTCCTGAAGATGGTGAACGAGACCGGGCAGATCGGGCGCGTCGCGACGAAGCCGACGCAGGCGCAGGAGGATGCAGTCAACGCGGGCATCCTGCGCTGGCTCCTCCAGGGCACGAAGTTCGAGCTGAAGCGGCGCTACGCCGTCGACGCCTACGCGGAGCACAAGGCGAACGTCGACGCGATCGTGGCGCTGCTGCCGAAGGGCTTCAAGGCCGGCATGGAGAACTGGGGTGGCGAAATCCACGAGCACATCTCCGACACCAATTTCGGCATCCTGCTGCACGACATGTACCAGCAGCGCAACGTCGTCGTGTACTCGACCGACCTCGACGGCGACCGGCTGACCGACCTCATGGCCGACGCGCCCGACGTGCTGCGAGGGTGGGGGCAGACAGTTCTCGACCAGGTAATGGCCGGCGCCGACATGAACAAGGTCTGGAAGGAGATGGGCTTCACGATGACGAACGGCAAGGACATGACCAGCGTCATGTACCGCATGGAAGGCGAGCCAATCTTCGAGCAGACGCTGGGCTCAGCGGACGCGATGCTGCTACGGCTGCTGACGGGAGACGAGACGGTCGGCGGCACGAAGCAGCCCTATGACCCGAGGATCCACTTCGTCCTGATCAACGAGGCCTACAAAGCGGCGAATCCAGGCAACGAGCGACTTGCGACCTGGCTCGACGGGCAGCTCGAGAGCTTCGACAGGATATACAGCGGCAAGCGGCCCCGCTACATCGAGGGCTACAACAAGCTCAAGGAAGCGATCAGGCCCTGGGGCAAGTAATCCCTTCCCCATAGGACAAAGCCCACGCCACCTTGCGGTCGCGTGGGCTTTTCGTTTCAACCGGATCGCCGGCCGGGGGCCGGCGTGGCGTTCAGGATACGGCCTGGATGTTGGAAGCCTGCTTGCCCTTGGGCCCCTGCGTCACCTCGAACGACACCTTCTGGCCCTCCTTGAGGGTCTTGAAGCCGCTCATCTGGATCGCCGAGAAGTGCGCGAACAGGTCCTCGCTGCCGTCGTCCGGCGTGATGAACCCGTAACCCTTGGCATCGTTGAACCACTTCACCGTACCGGTTGCCATACACCTACCTCTGCCGAGAAAAAGCGGGTGGGGCGCCCGCACGCTGTTTGAGTTTCAAGATCGCGTACGGACCGGACCGGTACAGCGAACAAGCTTGAAGCCAAACACCCATACGCTTTCTAGGGCATTTGCCCGGGGAAGTCAAGTATAGCGCCTTTTCCGCAGGTAAAACGGCACTTGATAATTTCCGTATTATGGTGAAAATACCAATC
>JBOIEM010000233.1:0-8864 GCA_050741115.1 Burkholderiales bacterium | reverse complement strand
GCGAGCGGGTCAGCGCGTTCACCTTCGGCACGCGCCTCACGAATATCACCCGGCAGCTGCGCCATCGAGACGCGGACGCTGCGCTCGCGCAGGTCGCACGCGCGGTGAAGGACTGGTCGGGCGGCACCCGTATCGGCGCCTGCCTCGGGGAATTCAACCGCAGCTGGTCGCGGCGCCTGCACGGCCAGGGCGCGGTGGTGCTTCTGATCTCCGACGGGCTCGACCGCGAGGGCGCGGACGATCTCGCCCGCCAGATGGAGCGGCTGCACAAGTCCTGCCGCAGGCTGATCTGGTTGAATCCCCTGCTGCGCTACCCGGAGTTCGAGGCGAAGCCGGCCGGCATCCGGGCCATGCTGCCGCACGTGGACGCGTTCCTGCCGGTTCACAACCTGCAGAGCCTGGATGAGCTTGCCGCGGCACTGAGTTCTCTATAGGAAAAACATCATGGAAATGACGGGAGAGCAACTGGTGCCGCTTTCGCAGGCGGCGACGTGGGAGGCGCTGCATGATCCTGTGGTACTCAAGGACTGCGTCCCGGGCTGCGAGTCGATCACGAAGACGAGCGACACGGAATACGACGTGCTGTTGGTCGCGAAGGTCGGTCCGGTGAGCGCGAAGTTCAAGGGCAAGATGACGGTGGCCAACGCCGATCCCCCGCGCGCCTACACCCTGCTCTTCGAGGGCCAGGGCGGCGTCGCGGGATTTGCCCGGGGCGAGGCGGCCATTTCGCTCAGCCCCGAGGGCCAGGCGACGCGGCTTTCGTACACGGCCAAGGCGACGGTGGGGGGCAAGCTCGCGCAGGTCGGCGCGCGGCTGATCGACGGCGTGGCGAAGCAGCTTGCCGGGAAGTTCTTTGAATCCTTCAACCAGCGCGCCAGCAAGAAAGTGTGAAAGTGATCCCTCATCCCCACCCTTCTCCCGAGAGGAGAAGGGAGGAATTCCCCTCTCCTCTTGGGAGAGGTTCGCCGAAACGTGGAGCAGGGGCCCCATTCGTGGGGATGCGACCGTGAAGGCGCACGTAAGCACGCGGGCAAGTGCGGCGCCGCATCCCGCTCCGGGGTCGCATCCAAGCACAATATGCTTGGAACCTGCTCCGCCCTCCGCGGGCGCAGGGTGAGGGAATCATCAGGGAGAGAATGATGCTGAAAATCTGGGGCCGCACGACCTCCATCAACGTGCAGAAGGTGCTGTGGTGCTGCGCCGAGCTCGATCTCAAGTACGACCGGGTGGACGCGGGGGGCAAGTTCGGCGTCAACGATACGCCCGAGTACCTGGCGATGAATCCCAACGGCCTGGTGCCGACGATCAGCGATGACGGCTTCATCCTGTGGGAATCCCACGCGATCGTGCGCTATCTCTCGCGCCGGCACGGCAAGGGCACGCTGTGGCCGAACGACGACAAGGTCTGCGCCGACGCCGACCGCTGGATGGAGTGGTACTCGACGACGCTGTGGGGAAACCTGCGGCCCGTGTTCTGGAACCTGGTGCGGGTCGAGCCCGGAAAGCGCGACATGAAGCTGGTCGAGGATTCCCGCAGGAAGATGGCCGACAACCTCAGGATCGTCGAGAACCACCTCGCCCATCGGCCATACATGGCGGGTGGCGCGTTCACCATGGGCGACATCCCCATGGGGGTTGCGCTGCACCGCTGGTTCCTGCTCCCGATCGAGCGCCCGGCCTATTCCCGGCTTGCGGCGTACTACGAGCGGCTCAAGCAGCGGCCGGGCTTCGCGCAGCATTGCGCTGCACCGCTCTCGTGAAAACCAGCGCAAGATCCTCCTTCCCCCCTTGCGGGGGAAGGCGGGGATGGGGGGACAAGTGAACTCCGCGTCTGACCCCCCACCTCAATCCTCCCCCGCAAGGGGGGAGGAAAGCCTGAACGGACGTCGAGTGGCAGCGTGAGTGAACAGCGATCCTACCGCTACTACGAATTCGTGATGGCGGCGTTCGTCACGGTGCTGATCTGCTCCAACCTGATCGGCCCGGCGAAGATCGCGCAGTTCGAGCTGCCCGTGCTCGGCGCTTTCGTCCTCGGCGCCGGGGCGCTGTTTTTCCCGATCTCGTACGTCTTCGGGGACATCCTGACCGAGGTCTACGGCTACGCCCGCGCGCGCCGGGTGATCTGGGCCGGGTTCGCGGGCCTGGGCTTCGCCTCGTTCATGGCGGCGGTGGTGGTCGCGCTGCCGCCCGCGCCGTTCTGGAAGCACCAGGCGGCCTATGAACTCGCGTTCGGCTCCACCTGGCGCATCGTGGCGGCGTCGATGATCGCCTATTTCTGCGGCGAGTTCGTCAATTCCTACATGCTCGCGAGGATGAAGATCCTGACGGAGGGGAAGTGGCTGTGGACCCGCACCATCGGCTCCACCATCGCCGGCGAGGCGGTGGATTCCGCCCTCTTCTATCCCCTCGCCTTCTACGGCAGCGGCATCATCCCCGACGAGAAGCTCCCGCTCGTGATGGCTGCCCAGTTCGTCGCGAAGGTGAGCGTGGAGGTGGTGTTCACGCCGGTCACCTACAAGGTAGTCGGTTTCCTGAAGCGCGCGGAGCGCGAGGACTACTACGACCGCGCGACGGACTTCAATCCGTTCACCTTGAAGGCGTGATGCCCCTCACAGCGCAACCTCGAGCTCGAGCGTGACGCGCGCGGGCGCGAACGCCGCACGCCACGCATCGAGGTGGCGCGCCTCGCCAAAGGCGGGCACGACGGTATGCGCCTTGACCGCGCGCACCAGCGCAACGTTGTCCGTGAGCCGCGGGTGTGCATTCCAGCGGATGTAGCACGCCCGGCCGGATTCCGTGAGCCGCTGCGCCGGCGTCCCCGGGGCGAGATAGCCGGTGAAGACGATCTCGGGTTGCGGCTCGCGCTCCCAGCGCGCGATGAGTTCGCCCGCCGCACCGCCGGCCGCGTCGCCGGGCCCCGCGAGCATCAGACCGCGGGCCGCGGCAATCGGCGGGGCTTCGCGCGCGATTCGGGCGAGTTCCCCGGCCACACCGGGACGCAGGCTCCCGCCGTCCGCCGCCGCCATGCCGGCAAGCGATGAGCGCAGGTCATCACCCATGTGCGGCAGGTTCCCGCGCGCGAGGTGATACGCCATCTCGGGGCCGCGGCCCCTGACTGGCACCGGGAACAGCGCGTTGCCGCGCTCGAAAACCGGCGCGAGCCGGGCGATGCATTTCGCGAGGGAATCGGCATACTCCCCATACGAGCCGTCCACGACCAGCGTGCCGGCGCGCGGCGGGGTGTCGAAGGCGTAGAGCGGCGACTCCACGCCGTGGTCGCCCATGTAGACGAGACCGTCGCCGACCTCGAGGTTCAACCATACGCCCCCCGGCGCGTGACCGTTGCGGCCGGTGCGTACCGTAATGCCGCAGATTTCCGCCGTCCCGTTGAGGGGTAACGTCGCTCCTTCTCCGCTGCGCCGAAGTCTGGCGAGAACGCTGGCCGTTGCATAAACCGGGGGATTTCCGACCTGTGGCGCGAGCTCGATGGCGCCGGCGTGGTCGCGGTGGCCGTGCGACAGCACGAGCGCATCGACCCGCCCCACTCCGCTCACATCCGGCCATTGGCCGGGCGCCGGCCCGTAGCCCAGATCGAGCAGCAGCCGCGCGCGCTCCGTTTCGACCAGGAAGCAGGCGGGGCCCTTGCCACCGACTCCGGAAATTGCGGTCAGCTTCGCCATCGCACTCTGGGCTCCCGCCTTCGCGGGAGCAACGTGAGGGCGCTAGTCCCCCGCCGGGAACATCCGGAACTCGACGACCGACTTCATCGCTTCCAGGGACTCGGCCAGGCGCTTGACGTCCTCGCTGCGGCTGGTGCGGACCACCATGCGGTACTCGATGAAGGCCGCATCCGCGCTGTAGCGATAGCTCACATTGGCGATGGAGAAGCCCTGCTCCTTGAGGAAGCGGCGGAATTCATCCTCGGGCATGGCGGCGCCGCGTGAGAACTGCACCTCGAGATGGCCGTAGTAATCCCCCGGCAGCTTGCTTTCGATCCAGCGGAAGACCGACAGCGTCAGCAGGGTGAGCACCGTCGTGATTGCCAGCGGGAAGTAAAAGCCGATGCCCGCGAGGATGCCGATCGCCGCGGTGATCCAGATCGAGGCGGCGGTGGTCAGCCCGCGCACGGTGAGGCCTTCCTTGAAGATCACGCCGGCACCGAGAAAGCCGATGCCGGTCATGATCCCCTGCGCCATGCGCGTGGGATCGAGGGCGACGCGCCCGGCAAACGACTCCGGATACCAGTGAGACTGGTACACGGTCACCAGCATCAGCGCGCTCGAAGCGACGCACACCAGCGCGTGCGTGCGGAAGCCCGCGGGGCGGCCGTGATAGCTGCGCTCGAGCCCGATGAGCCCGCCGGCCCCAAGCGCGATCAGCAGATGCTCCACTATGACGAGGTAATCCCGGTCCATGCGGGGCAGTGTAGCAAAACCGTCGGATCAGGCGTGGCGAGACACGACAGGGACGAGTGGTCAGGGTGGTGAGATTCGAACTCACGACCTCGTGCGCCCAAGGCACGCGCGCTACCAAGCTGCGCCACACCCTGAATCCGGGAAAACCGGGTCCATATTGTACCGCACGGGCTTCAGTGCAACGCGATGCCCGGTACGCCTGCCGGTTGAACGGCCGCCCGTCGTCCAGAATCTGCCCCTAAGGCAAGAGTCATGAGTGTTGCGGGGAGTCCACGGTCCGTTCGAACCGGCAGACTTAAATCGGCGCAGCGCGTCCGATTTGAGAGTTGGTAGGCCGCCGGGGACTCGAACCCCGAACCAACGGATTAAGAGTCCGCTGCTCTACCAGTTGAGCTAGCGACCCGCCAGGGACCTCGCCTCAACGCATAGCGCCCCGGAATGGATGACGCGCGCGGGACGAGGGCGCCTATTTTCCTGCCCGGCGCGCGCGAGCGTCAACTGCCGCCGGTTCATTCGGATACAATGCGCCCTTTGCTTTTTCGATCCATGGCACAGTCCAGCTGGCGGACGCCGCTCGCGGTGGTGATCTGCGGCGGCGTCATCCTCACCCTTTCGCTCGGCACGCGGCACACCTTCGGGCTGTACCTGCAGCCGATTACGCTCGATCTCGGCTGGAGCCGCGAGACGTTCGCCATCGCCCTCGCGCTCCAGAACCTGGTCTACGGCTTCGTGACCCCGTTGACCGCAATGATCGCCGACCGGTGGGGCACCGCGCGCGTGCTTATCGCCGGCGCCGTGCTCTATGCGCTCGGGATCGTACTGATGGCGTACTCCACTACCGGGCTGGAATTCGGCCTCAGCGCCGGCCTTCTGGTCGGAGTCGGCCTCTCGTGCACCGGGTTCTCGCCCGTGTTCGGCGTGGTTGCGCGCGCGTTCCCGCCGGAGAAGCGCACCCTGGCTCTCGGCATTACCAGCTCGGCGGGCTCGTTCGGCCAGTTCCTGATGCTGCCCTACGGTCAGACGCTGATCACTCATATCGGCTGGCACAACGCGCTTCTGATCTGCGCGGCGACGCTGATGCTGATGCTGCCGCTCTCGACCGCGCTGATGGAAGACAAGAGGACGCTCGCGCACGCCGGCGGAAAACAGTCGATTCCCGAGGCGCTGCGCGAGGCCTTCGGCCACGGCGGCTACCTCCTGCTGTGCTCGGGCTATTTCGTCTGCGGCTTCCAGATCATGTTCATCTCGATCCACTTCCCGGCGTATCTCGTGGACCAGAAGCTGACGCCCGAAACCGGCATGGCGGCGCTCGCCCTGATCGGTCTCTTCAATATCTTCGGCACCTTTCTCTGGGGCTGGCTCGGCCACCGCTACACCAAGAAGTACGTGCTCGCGGTCCTCTACTTCACGCGGGCGGTCGCGGTCGCGATCTTCGTCGCGCTGCCGGTCACCCCGGCGAGCGTGTACCTGTTCGCCTCCATCATCGGATTCCTGTGGCTCGGCACGGTGCCGGTCACGAGCGGGCTCATCGCACAGGTCTTCGGCGTGAAGTACCTCTCCACGCTGACCGGCATCGCCTTCCTGTTCCACCAGGTCGGCAGCTTCATCGGGGTGTGGGCCGGCGGTTATCTCTTCGACGCCACCGGCTCCTACCGGTTGATGTGGCTGCTCACGATCGCGCTCGGCGTCCTCGCCGCGCTCATCAACCTGCCGATCAACGACCGGCAGATCGTGCGGCCGGCGGTGGCGCCTGCCTGACCTCCCCTCACCCTGACCCTCTCCCAAGAGGAGAGGGGACTCACAGTATTCCCCCTCTCCACTCGGGAGAGGGATGGGGTGAGGGGATTCTCAGGTCTCCTTCGCCGCCTCCTCCAGCAGCCACTTGCGAAACGCCACCACGTCGGCTCGCGCCCTCGCGGCGTCGCTGACCAGGTAATAAGCCGACTCGAGAGGCGCCCGCAGCGCGAAGGGCGTTACCAGGCGCGCGGCGTGCAGGTCACTCTCGGCAAGCAAGGGCATCGTAGCGACGACGCCATGGCCCTCGGCGGCGGCCTCGAACGCGAGCACAGCGTGGCTGAAATGGGCCCCGCGGCTGAGGTCCACGTCCTGCACCCCGGCAGCCTTCAGCCACACTTCCCAGAACGGCACGCCGTCGTAGAGCTCGCCGGTATCGTCGTGCAGCAGTAGTTGGTGCTTGAGATCGGCCGGGCGCAGCAATGGATGCTCGGGGTCGGTGAGCAGACGGGGGCTGCAAATCGGCGTGATGGTCAGCGCGAACAGCTTGTCCACCTGGAAACCCGGGTAGTCACCCCGTCCGTAGAGGATCGCCACATCCGAGTCGGCGAGCCACGTTTCGACGGTCGCGCGCTCCGCGGCGACGCCGCGCCTCCCGCCCTCCGCGGTTTGCCGCAGGCGCGCCGATATGCGCACGTCGACCTCGGGTTGCGTTTCGAGAAACCGATGCAACCGCAGCATCAACCAGCGCGCAGCGAACGAGGGTGCCGCGCTCACCGTGAGCATGCCCCCGCCCTTGTGCGCGCGCAGCCGCTCCACCGCCTGCGCGAGACTGTCGAAGCCTTCACGCAGCTTGGGCAGGCACGCGCGCGCCGCCTCGGTCAGCTCGAGCGCCCGGTTACGGCGGAGGAACAGCTTCACGCCCAGAAAATCCTCCAGCGCCTTGATCTGATGGCTGACCGCGGCCGGCGTGACGTTTAGTTCGGCGGCCGCCTTCTTGACGCTCAGATGGCGTCCGGCGGCCTCGAAGGCCTTCAGGGCGTTGAGTGGTGGCAGGCGATCGTACAAGCGTTTCGACTTAATCTACCTAAACTGATCCGGTATTATATGTCAGCTATTGCAATGCAACAAAGTGCCTACATCTTGGTCAATATGAATGTGTAAAGTCACTGCCTTGCGTGATCGATTTGAGGCTGGATGCACGCTGGCTAGTTGGCTTGGAAATGGGGAAAAACGATGAGGAAAGTTAATCAAATGGCAGTTGGACAGGACGTTTACGCTTTGATTCAGAGGGCGCAGTTGAGCGACGTCGATCGGCAAAAGGCGATCGATGCGATGCTCAAAGCGGAAGCATTCGCAAGCGCGCTGTTCTGGGTGCGGGAGAAGGTTGCCGCAATCGGCACCTGGTTCCTGAAGCCCAGCTTGAAGCACTAAGAACGAAGGCTCTTCTTCAACCGGGGTTCCCTCCTCCTCCCCGGTTAAAGGCTGCGCAAGCAGCCTTTTCAACGCGGCGGCATCCCCGCCGCGTTTTTTTGGCGCCCGCTCCCCGCCTCGCGTCCGCAGCCGCGGCCGCGTCGCCCACCGGCTACAGCACGACTCGCAACAAAACAGCCTCTTGAAAGTTACGCTGCGAATCGCGTCGTTCGCGGGCGACGAAATCGGCCCCGGCTCAAGGCTTGGCACGCGACCGGCCGGAGCTAGCTGCTTGAATCCACGTGCCTTGGATTCCCTGGCACATGCCTTGCTCGTGGATGTTTTAGTTGCCCCCCAACCTTGGAGAGGAGCCGCCATGTTCAAGAACAACGGTTTGTTCGGTCGCCTGGAGGATGCCGCACGCAAGGATCCCCGTTCATCCGCGCCGCCTACGTCCCAGAACCCGCCGCCCGCTCCGCGTCCGCCGTACCCCGAGCCGGCGAAGCTGGAAGCCGCCCGCGGGGAGGCCAAGGGCAGCAAGCTCATCGTCGGGCCGGACATCAAGCTGAAGGGCGCGGAAATCACCGACTGCGACACGCTGGTAGTCGAGGGGCGGGTCGAGGCGGCGATGGACAGCCGCGTCATTCAGATCGCCCCGCAAGGCGTGTTCTGCGGCACCGCGGGAATCGACGTCGCGGAAATCCACGGCCGCTTCGAGGGCGAGCTCACCGCCCGCAAGCAGCTCGTGATCCACGCAACCGGCAAGGTCACCGGCAAGATCCGCTACGGCAAGCTCACGATCGCGGAAGGCGGCGAGCTTTCCGGCGACATCGGCGCGCTCAACGCCGGTGAGGCGGGACGCAAGGACAAGCCGCTCCTCGCCAAGTCGCTGACCGGAGTGGTCTAGAGGCTACTTCAGCATGGGCAGCAGCTTGCCCATGATCTCGCGCGAGTCGGGCTCGACGCGAGTGCCGAAGCTGTGGACGGTCTTTCCGTCGGGGGCGATCAGGTACTTGTGGAAGTTCCATCGGGGCGTCGAGCCGGTGGCGGCGGCGAGCTGCTTGAAGAACGGATTGGCCTCCGGACCGGTCACCGAGCCTTTTTCGATCATCGGGAACTCGACGAAGTAGGTGAGCTTGCAGAACTGCGCGATCTCCTCGTTCGTCGAGAGCTCCTGGTTGAAGTCGTTCGAGGGAAACCCCAGCACCACCAGGCCGCGCCCCTGATAGCGCTTGTGCAGCGCCTCCAGCTTCTCGAACTGCGGCGTGTAGCCGCACTTGCTGGCGGTGTTGACCACGAGTA
>JBOIEM010000232.1:0-7434 GCA_050741115.1 Burkholderiales bacterium | reverse complement strand
GGTCGAGCCAGAGCCGGTAGAACTCGGTGCCGATCCCGTAATGAAAGCGCGCGTTCGCCTTGGCCTGCTCCCGCGTGCGGTTGCTGAGGCGCAGCTCGTGCCACCAGTTGCGCAGGCGGACGAGCGGTTTGAAGCGCATGTCGAAGCCGCCGTCGTAGCCGGCGCGGAACGCGAGGGCGAGATCGCCCTCGATATCCAGGGAACCCCGGAAATACGATTCCAGCAGCCCTACATGGCCCATCGCGGCGATGCGCCACTCGGCCGCCGGGCTCCTGAACACCAGCGTGAACGCGGGCGTGCCGACGCGGTTCTGGTAGCGTGCGCCGTTCGGGAAGACGGCGGCGAAGCAGATGGCGGTGCGTTGGCCGATTGCGCTGATCTTGCGTTCGATCATGTTCATCTTGTTTGGCTCACCCGGCGGAAGCGTAGCGCCGGCCGCAATTTTAGCTAAAATCGTCGCACGGCAGCAGACCGCCGGGCCGGAGGCCGGCAAGCATGATAAGGAGCATCGATCACGTCGTCCTGTCCACGCGCGACCTCGAGCGCTGTCTCGACTTCTACACCCGCGTGCTCGGCATGCGGGTCGAGCGCTACGGCGAGAACCGCATCGCGCTGCGCTTCGGCGACCACAAGTTCAACGTCCACCCCCCGGGCTTCGACGCCAGCATCAAGGCGCGCGTGCCCACCCCCGGCTCGCTCGATCTCTGCTTTCTCGCGGACCGTCCGCTGGCCGAGGTGATATCGCATCTCGCGCGGGAGAAGGTCCCGATCGAGGAGGGACCGGGCAACCGCACCGGCGCCCGCTTCACCATCCGCTCGGTCTACGTCCGCGATCCCGACGGGAATCTCATCGAGATTTCCGAGAAGGCGTGATGAGCGAATTCTGGACCAGTTGCGGTTACAACCTCCTCACGCGCCGGGGTGACGGGCGGCTGGTCGTCACCGATGACTACCTGCGCCTCTACTACACGCGGCCGGAGCTGGAACCGGTCGCCGAATCGTGCGACGCGGAGCGCGCCCTGCACGCCGCGCTCATGCAGGATCCGCGCCGCGAAGTCACCGATGCGGAGATCGCGGCGATCGCGGATCCCGACGCGCGCGAGAACTACCAGGTCATGATGCAATTCCGCGGCCGGCTGCTCGCGGCGGAGACGCTGGAGGCGTTCTACGCTGACCTGTTCCGGCACGACATCGCGGTGCCGCCGGACTTCATCCATCACACGGTGCAGGTCATCCTGCGCGGCATCCTGGACGGCACGAACGACGGTCTCGAGGCGCGCGCGGCCGAGCTGTTCTTTCGCAAGCAGCGGGTCAGCATCAACGATAGCGCGATCATGCTCGCCGACGACGAGACCGTGGAGATGCACGCCACCACCGGCGGCTTGGGCAACCTGGGCAGGCTGTTGAAGGACGGGCGCACGGCGCCGCGCACCGTGGAGCTCGATGTTCTCGACGAGGCAAGCGCCGGGCGCTATTTCGAGCGCGACGAGCGCCACGACACGGTGTTGAATCTCAACCACGGGCGGCCGGGCTGCCTCGCGCTCGCGCGCGTGCTCGAGCGCTGGATCGCCCATTTCCACGGAGTGCGCGCGGCCGTGAAGCCGGTGCGGGAGATCCCGGACGAGGACTGGGTGTGGCACGTCGGGCTCGATGCCGAGGCGACCGTCATGATGAACCAGCTCTATGATGGCGGCGAAGTGGAGGAGGAGCGCATGAGGCGCGTCATCGGCCTCTACCGCGTCGATTTCCGCGATCCGGTCGTCGTGCGCCCGGAAATGGCGGGGGCGCCGGTGTTCCTGGGCCTCGCGGCGGCCGTGGACGGCACGCTGCGCATGAAGCCGCAGAACCTGCTCATGAACCTGCCGCTCGCCCGCCGCGCCTGAAACAGGAAAAAGCGTGAGGTCGGACGCCGCATCGGGCTCGCGCCGCACGATCAGGGCTTGGGAACCTCGCCCGCGGGTTCCGCGGAGGCCGGCGCTGCGGGCTTGGCTTCGTCCTTCCCCGGCGCCGGCTCGGGCTTGACGTCCTCGATATCGTCCGCGTCGAGCGGCGGCTTGCCGTCGTATACCAGGTTGCGGCGCCGCTGGAGGTAGGCGTCGCGCACGAATTCGTAGGGGTCGAGCGCGGCGGTCTCGAGTATCCGGGTCGCCTCGAGCAGGTCGGCGCGGAGGGTGATGACCCGCATTCCGATCAGGATGTAGCGCGTGCCATCGTCCTCCACGTAGCTGATGGGCCACGCGTAAAAGTCCCCGACCCAGCCGACGGTATCGCGAGCACTGCTGGGGCCGAGGAACGGCAGGACCAGGTAGGGCCCGTCGCCGATGCCCCAGTAGCCGAGCGTCTGCCCGAAGTCCTCGTTGTGCTTCTCCAGCCCGATTTCGGTCGCCACGTCGAACAGGCCCAGCACGCCGACAGTGGAATTGAGGAGCACGCGCGCGACGTCGGATCCTGCCTGCGCGAGCTTGAACTGCAGCAGGTTGTTCACCGCCACGATCACGTCGTTGATGTTGGAGAAGAAGTTGCTGATGCCGGTGCGCATGAAATCCGGCAATACGGCGCGGTAGAACTCCGCCGCCGGCTTGATCAGCAGGTGGTCCACGCCGTCGTTGAACGTGTAGACCGCGCGATTGAGCGGTTCCAGCGGATCGCGCGGGTTGCCGGTGCTCGCGCACCCCCCCAGCAGGGACAGGGACACCGCCCCGCACAGGACCGCCGTGTGCAGGCGTGACAGCGGGCGGGCGGTGGGGGGCATCAAGGGTCGGCTTTCCGTTTTTTGACGCGCGATTATATCAATCATGCTCCGGGACGTTTCGGCGCGCCGGAGCGCGCGCTCTGCTATACTGCACTGCACTACGCGCGGAAAATCTACGCGCGCGCTTTCCCGAATTCCGACGAGGATCCCGGCCATGCTGCAAAAAGTGAAACCCGCGGTTCAGCTGAAGGACATGGGACTGTTCCGCCAGCAGTGCTACATCGACGGCCAGTGGGTGGACGCCGACGACAAGTCCACGATCGCGGTCTACAACCCTGCCGACGGACAGCAGATCGGCACCGTTCCCGGCATGGGCGCGGCCGAGACGCGGCGCGCGATCGAGGCCGCGCACGCCGCATGGCCGGCATGGCGCGCGAAGAGCGCGAAGGAGCGCGCAGCACTCCTTCGCAGGTGGTACGAGCTCATGATGGCGAGCCAGGAGGACCTCGCGGTGCTGATGACCGTGGAGCAGGGGAAGCCCCTCGCGGAATCGCGCGGCGAGATTGCCTACGGGGCGTCCTTCATCGAGTGGTTCGCGGAGGAAGGAAAGCGCGTCTACGGCGACACCATACCGGCGCAGCTTCCCGACCGCCGGATCGTCGTGATCAAGCAGCCGGTCGGCGTGTGCGCCGCGGTGACCCCGTGGAACTTTCCCAACGCCATGATCACGCGCAAGGCGGGCCCCGCGCTCGCCGCCGGCTGCACCATGGTGATCAAGCCCGCCAGCATGACGCCGTACTCGGCGCTCGCGCTGTGCGAGCTGGCCGAGCGCGCCGGCATACCGAAGGGCGTGCTGTCGGTCGTGACCGGGGCGTCGGGCCCGATCGGCCGGGAGCTCACGACGAATTCCCTGGTGCGCAAGTTCACCTTCACCGGATCGACCGAGGTCGGCAAGAAGCTGATGGAGCAATGCGCGAGCACGGTGAAGAAGGTCTCGCTCGAGCTGGGCGGCAACGCGCCGTTCATCGTGTTCGATGACGCCGACCTCGACGCGGCAGTGGAGGGGGCCATTGCCTCCAAGTTCCGCAACTCGGGCCAGACCTGCGTGTGCGCGAACCGCATCTACGTGCAGGACGGCGTATACGAGAAGTTCGCCGCCAGGCTCTCCGACAAGGTTTCCGCGATGAAGGTCGGCAACGGCCTCGAAGCGGGCGTCGTGCAGGGGCCGCTCATCGAGAAGAAGGCCGTGGAAAAGGTCGAGGAGCATATCGCCGACGCGGTCGCGAAAGGCGCGCGCGTCGCGACCGGCGGCAAGCGCCACGAAAAGGGCGGGCAGTTCTTCCAACCGACCGTGCTGACCGGCGTCACCAAGGCGATGAAGGTCACGCACGAAGAGACCTTCGGCCCGGTCGCGCCGCTCTACCGCTTCAAGACCGAGAACGAGCTGCTCGATCTCGCCAACGACACCCAGTTCGGCCTCGCCGCCTATTTCTACAGCCGCGACATCGGGCGCGTCTGGCGGGTGGCGGAAGGGCTCGAGTCCGGCATCGTCGGAATCAACGTCGGCATCATCTCGACCGAGGTCGCGCCGTTCGGCGGCGTGAAGGAGTCCGGCATCGGCCGCGAGGGCTCGAAGTACGGCATCGAGGAGTTCCTCGAGGTGAAATACCTCTGCATGGGCGGCCTCGACAAGTAGCCCATCGAATGCTCCTTCCCCCCTTGCGGGGGAAGATTAGGATGGGGGGACGCACAGGTGGGTCGACGCTTCTGACCCCCCACCTTGATCCTCCCCCGCAAGGGGGGAGGAGGGCTACGGTTACTTGCGCAGCTTGGACAGCCAGTACTCCATCTGCCTGCCCGCCGCCTCGCGCCCGCCCAGGCCGAAGGCGAGCGCCACCGCCACCGCGATCGCGCCGAAGGCGAGCCCGAACGCGAGGTTCACGATGTCGTCGGCGATACCCATCGCGCGCAGGCCCATCGCGATCACGACGCCGATGATCGCGACCTGGGCGAGCCGTCCGAGCCCTTTCGCGTTGTCGGCGCCGGTGCGCGTGATCGCGGCATAGGCGATGCCGGCGAGCCAGAAGCCGATCAGCAGGATCGCGGCCCCGAGCAGCACGTCTCCGCCGAAGCTGATGAACGTGGTGACCACGTCGCGCACCTGCGTGAACTGCAACTGGTTGGCGGCCTCAACGGTGGCGAACAGCATGGCGAAGAACAGGATCACGACGCCGACCACGGTCGACGGCGTGAACGGACCGCTGAGGGTCCGTCCCATCCCGATCTTCTCGGGGACGGTGTCGAGGCCCATGCCGTTCAGGAGGCGGCTGACCAGCGCCGAGGCGAAACGGGCGACGTACCAGGTGACGACGAGTATGAGACCTGCCGCGACGATGTTGGGAACCGCGCCCAGGATCTGCGCCAGCATGTCAGTCGCCGGTCGCGATACCGCCTCGATCTGCAGGGCATCGAGGGCCGCGATCAGCGTCGGGATGAAGATGAAGATGAATACGAGCGTCCCGATCACGCGCGAGACGTGAACGGACTGATCGAGCCCCGCGCTGTGGCCCGCTTTGTCCGCCCCCGCGGCCGCGAGCAGATTGGTGATGAGCCCCCGCATCACCTTCGCCACCAGCCATCCGACGAAGCCGATTACGAACGCCGCGAAGACGTTGGGCAGTATGGTGAGCACCTTGTTGAGCATGCCTTGCACCGGCGCGAGCAGTCCCTGCAGGTCGTAGGCGCCGAGGATCGCCGGGATGAACAGCAGGATCACCAGCCAGAACAGGACGTTGCCGACGTTCCTGCTCATCGGCTCCATGCCGGCCTGCCGGGCGAGTTGGTCGTCGAGGTCGGTCTTCGCCAGCACACGGGTGACGAGGGCGCGCAGGATCGTCGCCGCGAGCCACGCGACCAGCACCAGCAGCGTGCCGGCGATCAGCCGCGGCAGGTAGCCGAAGATCTGGGTTGCGAGGACCTGGAACGGGTTGGAGATCAGCGCAAGGTCGAGCGCGTTGAACATGCCCAGCAGCGTGAGCAGCAGGATCAGCCAGAACACGCCGATCGCGATCCACTTCTCGACATCCAGAGACTGGCCGGTGCTCTCGCGGATGCGCAGGTTGACGGAGAGCAGCTCGAGCAACCGCATCACGCCGGCGCGGGCGAGCACCGCGACCAGCCAGCCGATGATCAATATGCCGAGCGCGCCGAGAATGTTGGGCAGGTGAGCGCCCAGCGTATTCTGCAGAGAGTTGACCAGAGCCGAGAAATCCATGACCCCTCCCTTCCTGAGGACTTGATCACCGTTGTTTTGGTGAAGGCGCGATTGTAACATCGGCATTCCGTCACCCGAGGAGCCGAACGCGCGTGTACGAGGGTTTCGAGCGGTTCGAGATTCAGACCTCCGATCCCGAGGTGAAGATCGTCGGGCGCGCGGGCGGCAAGGGGCCGGCGGTGCTGCTGCTCCACGGCAACCCGCTCACCCACGTGCACTGGCATCTCGTCGCGCCGCGCCTGGCGCGGAACTTCACGGTGGTCGCCACCGACCTGCGCGGCTACGGCGACAGCGGCAAGCCGCGGGGGCGCGAGGATCACGGCAACTACTCGTTCCGGCGCATGGCGCAGGACCAGGTGGACGTGATGCAGCACCTGGGGTTCGGGCGGTTTTGCGTCGCCGGTCACGACCGCGGCGCGCGCACCGCGCACCGCATGGCGCTCGACCACCCCGACAAGGTGCTCAAGTTCGCGAGCTTCGACATTCTGCCCACCCACCACATCCTGACCCACGCGACCTGGCAATGGGCGCTTGGGTCCTTTCACTGGTTCTTCATGGCTCAGCCCTACGACATCCCCGAGAGACTGATTGCGGGCCGGGAGGACTTCTACATCCTCAAGAAGCTCACGGCGATGGGCATAGGCAAGGGCGGGTTCTCCAGGGAGACGCTCGCGGAATACGCGCGCTGCTGCACCCCCGAGAACATACACGGCGTGTGCGAGGATTATCGCGCGGCGCTGACGGTGGACATGCCCATGGACACGGCGGACTTCGAGGCCGGGCGCAAGGTGGCGTGCCCGGCCGCGATCTACTGGGGCGAGAACAGCCACACCGAGAAATACTTCGATCCCCGCGCGGCCTGGCCGCAGTATTGTGCGAACATCGTGCGCATCCGGCCGCTGCCGTGCGGGCACTACCCGGCGGAGCAGGTGCCCGACGAGGTCTACGAGGAACTCAGCGGGTTCTTCAAGGAATGACGGAATGGATTTCCTGATCGAGCCCAAGCAACTGCTGGAGGAGGCGCGGCGCGGCGAGCTCGTCATCGTCGACACGCGCCGGCCCGCGGACTACGCGAAGGGGCACATCCCGGGCGCCATCAATTTCAGCACCTACGACGTGTTCGCAACGGACACGCGCGCGGACGGGCTCGCGAAGTTCGCCCAGGACATGGCCGTGCGTTACGCGGATGCCGGCGCCTCCGCCCACCGGGCGGTCGTGCTCTACGAGGAGGAGACCGGGATGCGGGCGGCGCGCGACGCCTGGATCCTGCAGTACATCGGCCACCCCCGCGTGAGCGTGCTGCTCGGCGGCCTCGCGGCGTGGCGCGCGGCGGGCTGCGAGCTTTCCGCGCGGGCCGCCGGCGAGTGGACGGTCGGGTTGCGCGTGCGGCAGTACCCCGAGCTCGTCATCGGCTTCGACGAGATCGCGGGGCGCCTCGGCCGGGACCTCACGCTGCTCGACGTGCGCG
>JBOIEM010000231.1:0-10608 GCA_050741115.1 Burkholderiales bacterium | reverse complement strand
TCGAGAAGCGCGTGCAGGTGCCGGGATCCATCGGCGCGGCCGGCACGGCGCCGCAGGCGGGACTCGGCTGGAATGTGTGATCCGTGAACCGTGAACCGATGAAATACGTGGCCGGACAAACGAGCAGTTGGAACGGATCACGGACCACAGATCACGGCTCACGCTGTTGATGCACGCCCATGTTCGCCGGTTTCAATCCTATTTTGCGCGTGAGCGCCCGTACATTTCCCCTCTCCTCTCGGGAGAGGGGGAAGGGGTGAGGGAGCAAAGCCGTGTTTACAGGCTTTGACTTCGACGTCATCGAACGCTCCCTTCCCTTCCTGTTCAAGGAGGGGATGACGTTCACGCTGACGCTCACCGCGATGGCTATGACGGGCGGAATCGTGTTCGGGACGCTGCTCGCCATGATGCGGCTCTCCAGCTACAGGATTCTCAACGTGCCCGCGGCGTTGTACGTCAACCTGATGCGCTCCGTGCCGCTGGTGCTCGTGATCTTCTGGTTCTACTTCCTGGTGCCGTGGATCGGCGGCTGGATCATCGGCGCCAAGCAGCCGATCCAGGTGGGCGCCTTCTGGTCCTCGGTCATCACCTTCACCCTGTTCGAAGCCGCCTATTACGCGGAGATCATGCGCGCGGGCATCCAGAGCGTCCCGCGCGGGCAGGCGTGGGCGGGTTACGCCCTCGGCCTCAACTACTGGCAGACCATGGCCACCATCGTCCTGCCGCAGGCGTTCCGCAACATGCTGCCCGTGCTGCTCACGCAGACCATCATCCTGTTCCAGGACACTTCCCTCGTCTACGTGCTCTCCATCGTCGATTTCCTGGGCGCCGCGGCCCGGATCGCGCAGCGCGACGCGCGGCTGGTCGAGATGTACCTGTTCGTAGCGGTCGTCTATTTCATCATCTCCTTCACCCTGTCCTCGATGGTGAGGCTCCTGCAGCAGCGCATCGCGGTGATCAAATGATACCGACCTGATCCCATGCCGATGATCGAATTCAAGAGCGTGAGCAAGTGGTACGGCGCCTTCCAGGTGCTCAGGGACTGCACGACCCGGGTCGAGAAAGGCGAGGTGGTCGTGGTCTGCGGCCCCTCCGGCTCCGGCAAGTCCACGCTCTTCAAGTGCGTAAACGGCCTCGAGACGTTCCAGGAGGGCGAGATCATCGTCAACGGCGAGTCGGTCGGCGCCCCCGGGACGAACCTCCCGCGGCTGCGCTCGAAAATTGGCATGGTGTTCCAGCACTTCGAGCTGTTTCCGCACATGACCGCGATCGAGAACCTCAACCTCGCGCAGATCCGGGTGCTCGGCCGGAGCGTCGAGGAAGCGACGCAGAAGTCGATGGCGCTGCTGCGGCGCGTCGGCATGGAAGATCACGCCCGCAAGTACCCCGGGGAGCTGTCGGGCGGCCAGCAGCAGCGGGTCGCCATCGCCCGCGGGCTCGCGATGGACCCGATCGCGATGCTCTTCGACGAGCCGACCTCTGCGCTCGACCCCGAGATGATCAACGAGGTGCTCGACGTGATGACGGAACTCGCCCACGAAGGCACGACCATGATGGTCATAACGCACGAAATGGGCTTCGCCAGCCGCGTGTCGCACCGCGTGATCTTCATGGACGAAGGGCGGATCGCGGAGGACGCGAAGACGAAGGACTTCTTCGGCAAGCCCCGGTCGGAGCGGGCGCAGCAGTTCCTGTCGAAGATCCTGCATCACTGATGCCGGCAGACGCAGGCACTACCCGAGCCGGCTCAGGGGCCGGATCAGCTGGTAGCTCCGGGGACGGGTCGTAACGAAGTCCCAGATGTCGTCCGGAGTCGCCATGCCGGGCGCGACGCCGAAGTGCCTGTTGGCTTTGCCGAAGGCGTGCGCGACCAGCCACGAGCAGATGGGATAGCACTCCATCCGCACGAGCCGACGCGCGCAATACGCGCCGAGCAGGCACCAGTCGATGACGTGGGCGGCGATGGCCAGATAGCCGTAGGTGCGGCCGACATAGCCCTGGGCGGCCGCAACGATGGCGGCCTGCTCGGCCGCGGACAGGTTCAGCGGGCGGTAGACCGCAACCAGGTCGGAGCTGCGCGGGCCATAGCGGCTCCAGAGCGTGTGGCGGCGGACGCGGCTCAACGCTTCCACGCCCACGGCGGTTTGGGCCGTGCCCTGCTGAACGACGACGCCGACGTGATTGACGAGCGTGCGGCGCTCACCGAAGCTGCGGGTGAAGACCCGGATCAGGCAGCTCACCACGCCGGTGCCGCGTGTGAGAAACACGTCGCAGGGCTCATAGATCGGGTCCATGCGCGTCTCCTTGGGCGGCGCCGGTCGAGCTACCCATTACGATCCACGATTTACCGCTTCTCGCAGAGGCGGTCCGCCAGCCTCCGCAGAAAATCGTTGCAACGATTGATCTGATCGAGCGTGACGTACTCGTTCGGCTTGTGCGCCTGCGCGATCGAGCCCGGGCCGCACACCACCGTCGGGATGCCGGCGCGCTGGAACTGCGAACCCTCGGTCGCGAACGAGACCTTGCCGATCCCGCCGTCGCCGGCGAGCTCCTGGGCCAGCGCAACCACTTCCGCTTCCGGCCCCGTATCCAGCATCGGGATGTCCGACAGCGGCTCGATTGCAAAGCCCGACGCCGGATGCACCGCGCGCATCTCCGGCTCGAGGCGGCTCCCCACGTAGTCCGTGAACTCGCGCAGCAAACGGTCCGGATCGTCGCCCGGCAGGTGGCGGAACTCGAAGTCGAACGCGCATTCGTGCGGGATCACGTTCAACGCCGTGCCGCCGCGGATGACGCCGGTGTGCACCGTGGTGTGCGCGATGTCGAAGCCGCGGTCGTACGGCCCCTGGTCGCGATGCCGCCGCGCCATTGTCTTCAGGAACGCGACCGCTTCCGCCGCGTACTCGACGGCGTTGACGCCGTGCGGGGCATAGGCCGAGTGCCCGGCGAGGCCACGCACCGTGCAGCGGTAGCCCTTTTTTCCCTTGTGGGCGACCACTGGACGCATCCCGGTCGGCTCCCCGACGATGCACGAGCGGGGACGGATTCCGGCACGCTGGAGATCCGAGATCAGCCGCCCCACCCCGATGCAGCCGACCTCCTCGTCATAGGAGAACGCCAGGTGCAAGGGCGCCTTCAATCCGCGCTCCATGAGCTCCGGGACGAGCGCGAGCACGCAGGCGATGAAGCCCTTCATGTCGCACGCGCCGCGCCCGTAGAGCCGTCCGTCCTTCTCGACCAGCTCGAACGGATCGGTGTCCCACGCCTGGCCTTCGGTGGGCACGACGTCGGTGTGGCCGGAGAGCAGGATGCCGGGCTCGCCGCTCGGGCCGAGCGTCGCGAACAGGTTGGTCTTGCGCCGCGCGTCGTCGTGGGTAAGCCGCATCTCCGCCCCGTATGGCTCGAGAATGCCGCGCACGAAATGGATCAGCTCGAGGTTCGAGTCGCGGCTCACCGTCGGAAACGCGATGAGCCGGCGCAGCATCTGCACGCTCGAGGGGCGCCTGGCGGTGCCGGGTTGCATGATCGGCTGCGTGTGTGAGGGAGGACCGAGCATAGGTAGCGTGCACGTCGCTGTCAAACCGGCAAGCGCGCGGGTACAGGCGTATCGATTTGCGGTAAGCTTCAGGCCGCCCGCGCGCCTAAAGGATTGGACATGAAAACCCTTCTCGCCGCCGTGCTTCTTGCCCTCGCGCTCGCGGTGCCCGCCGCCGACTTGAGCATCGCGCTCGGCGGGGACGTGACGTCCATGGACCCCCACTTCCACAATCTCACGCCGAACAATAACATCGGCGCCCACGTGTTCGAGACGCTGGTCGCGAAGGACGCCGCCGGACGGATCAAGCCCGGCCTCGCCGAATCGTGGCGCGTCGTGGATGAGACCACCTGGGAATTCAGGCTGCGCAAGGGCGTGCGGTTTCACGACGGCTCGATCTTCACCGCCGCCGACGTGGTGTTCTCGCTCGACCGTGTCCCGAACGTGCCGAACAGCCCCTCCCCCTTCACCACCTACACCAAGCAGGTCATCGAGAAGATCGTGGTGGATCCCTGGACGCTGCGGCTGAAGAGCGCGGCGCCCTATCCCCAGATGCCGAACGACATGAGCACGGTGCTGATCGTCTCCTCGAAAGCGGCCGCCAACGCGACCACCGATGATTTCAACAGCGGGAAAGCGACCGTCGGCACCGGGCCGTTCCGGTTCGTGCGCTGGCAAAAGGGCGACCGCATCGAGCTCGCCCGCCACGACGCCTACTGGGGGCCGAAAGCGCCGTGGGACCGGGTGACGTTCCGGATCATCACTTCCGACCCGACGCGCGTGGCGTCACTCCTCGCCGGGGAAGTGCGCGCGATCGAGAACGTGCCCACCACCGACCTCGCGAAGCTCGCCAGCAACAAGGACCTCGTCATCTATCGCACCGTGTCGGTGCGCCTCATGTATCTCCACCTCGACACCGCGCGCGAGAAGACGCCGTTCGCCACCGACAGGGCGGGCCGGCCCCTCGACCGCAATCCGCTTCGCGACCTGCGGGTGCGGCGCGCGATGTCGAAAGCGATCAACCGGCAGGCGCTGGTCGAGCGCGTCATGGAAGGCGCCGCCGTCGCGACCGGGCAGTTAATGCCCGAGTCCTTCTTCGGCTACGTGCCCGCGCTCAAGCCCGAGCCGCACGACCCGGAAGGCGCGCGCAAGCTCCTCGCCGAGGCCGGCTACCCGGACGGCTTCGGGCTGACGCTGCATGCCCCGAACAACCGCTACGTCAACGACGAGCAGATCGCGCAGGCGATCGCGCAGATGCTGGCGCGCATCGGCATCCAGATCCGCGTGGACGCGATGCCCGCCTCGGTCTACTTCTCGCGCGGCTCGAAGCTCGAGTTCAGCTTCATGCTGGTCGGCTGGGGGGCGGAAACCATGGAAGCCTCCTCGCCGCTGAAGGCGCTGCTTGCAACCTTCAACAAGGAGAAGGGCATGGGAGCGGCCAACCGCGGCCGCTACTCCAGTCCGAAGCTCGACGCGGTGCTGGAGCAGGCGCTCGCCATGGTGGACGACACGAAACGGGAACGGCTGCTCCAGCAAGCCACCGCGATCGGCGTCGGCGATCTCGGCATCATCCCGCTCTACCACCAGCACAACCTGTGGGCGGCGCGGCGGGGGATCGTCTACGAAGCGCGCGCGGACGAGCGGACCTTCGCCCACGAGTTCAAGCCGAGGTGACGAAGTGACGACGTGATGGCTTCTCGTCATTTCTCTTGGCGTCTAGGCGTCCTGGCGGCTCAGTTCTGCCTGAGCGCAGGTGCCGCGGAGCTGAGGATAGGCCTGTCGGCCGACGTCACGACGATGGACCCGCACTTCGTCGCAGCGCAGCCCAATCTGACAGCGCAGCAGCACGTCTTCGACTCCCTGGTCCGGACCGACGAGCGCACCCGCCCCGTTCCCGGCATCGCCACCTGGCGCACGCCCGATCCCCTCACCTGGGAATTCACGCTGCGCAAGGGAGTGAGATTCCACGACGGGAGCGAATTGACGACCGAGGACGTGGTGTTCTCGCTCGAGCGCCCCTACTCCATCACCGGCAGTCCCGGGGGCTTTCGGACCTACGTACGCCCGATCGTGGCGAAGGAGGTCGTGGACCGCTACACCGTGCGGTTGAAGACGGCGTCGCCCTACGGCGCGCTGCTCCAGGACCTCGCGGAAGTGCTGATCGTGTCGAAGCGTGCGGCGGCGCGAGCGACGGGAGAGGATTTCGACCGCGGGCGGGCGGCGGTCGGCACCGGTCCCTACAAGCTCGCGCGCTTCGCGCGCGGTGACCGCATCGAGCTCGTGCGGCACGACGAATACTGGGGCGGGCGCCTGCCGTGGGAAAAGCTGACGCTGCTGATCCTGCCGAGTGACCCGGTGCGTACGGCGACTCTCCTCGCCGGTCAGGTCGACGCCATCGAGCATGTCCCCACCGCCGACCTCGCGCGACTGAGGAAGAACCCCGCCTTCCGCCTGGAACAGACGGTGTCGTGGCGCACGATATTCCTGCACGTTGACCAGGGCCGCGACCGGCCGCCCGGCGTCCTGTCGAAAGCCGGCAGGCCGCTCGAGAAGAACCCCTTCAGGGACCTGCGGGTGCGGCGCGCGATGTCGAAAGCGATCAACCGGCAGGCGATCGCCGAGCGCGTGATGGAAGGGCTCGCCATGCCGGCGGCGAACGTGCTCTCGCCGAGCGTCATCGGGCACGACCCGGCGGTGAAACCCGAGCCGTACGACCCGGAGGGCGCGAAGACACTGCTGGCGGAAGCGGGTTATCCCGACGGGTTCGCCCTCACGATCGCGACGCCCAACAACCGCTACATCAACGACGAGCAGGTTGCGCAGACGGTCGCGCAGATGCTCGCGCGCGTCGGGATCGCGGCGAAGGTCGAGGCGATGCCGCTTTCCGTCTATTTCGGGAAAGCGCGCAACCGGGAATTCGGGGTGGCGCTGCTCGGCTGGGGCTCGCGCGCCGCCGATCTTGCGTTGCGCTCGCTCGCGGCGACGGCCAACCCCGACAAGGGCTACGGCGCGTGGAACTGGGGCGGCTATTCCAATCCCGGATTGGACCAGCTGATCGCGCAGTCACTCGGCACGGTGGATCCGGCCCGGCGCGAGGCGCTCGCCCGCAGCGCGAGCGCACTGGCCGCAGCCGAAATCGCGTTCATCCCCCTCCACTACCAGGTCGTCACCTGGGCGATGAAGCGCAACCTCAGCTACACTGCCAGGACGGACGAATTCACTTTCGCGCACCACTTCCGTCCGGCGACGCAATAGGGGTGAATCCCCGACCGCGATGCTCGCCTTTGCCGTCAAACGCCTCGCCCAAAGCATCGCGGTCCTGTTCGTGATGTCGGCGCTGGTGTTCGTGGGCGTGTACGCGATCGGCAACCCCGTCGACATCCTGATCAACCCGCAGGCCGACCAGGCCGAGATCGCGGCCGCAACGCGGGCGCTCGGCCTCGACCAGCCGCTCTGGCGGCAGTACTGGAACTTCATCATCGGCGCGTTTGCCGGGGACCTCGGCAAATCGTTCGCCGCGAACGTCCCGGCGGTGCGGCTGATCTTCGAGCGCATGCCCGCCACCCTCGAGCTGGCGCTGGCCGCGATGGCGATCGCCGTCGTTCTCGGCATCCCGCTCGGGCTGTGGGCGGGATTGAAGCCGGAATCGGCGTCCGGCCGCGTCATCATGGCGGGTTCGATCCTCGGCTTTTCGCTTCCCACGTTCTGGGTCGGGCTGATGCTGATCATGGTGTTCTCGGTCTGGCTGGGATGGCTGCCGCCCACCGGTCGGGGCGAAACCGTGATCGTGCTCGGCGTTCCCGTGAGCTTTCTCACGTGGGACGGGCTGCTGCATCTGTTCATGCCCGCGTTGAATCTCGCCCTGTTCAAGCTCTCGCTGCTGATCCGCCTGGCGCGCGCCGGCACGCGCGAGGCACTCACGCAGGACTACGTGCGATTCGCGCGCGCCAAAGGGCTCTCGATGGCGCGCGTGGTGCGGGTGCACGTGCTGAAGAACATCATGATCCCGATCGTGACCGTGACCGGTCTCGAGTTCGGCTCGGTGATCGCGTTCGCGATCGTCACCGAGACCATCTTCGCGTGGCCGGGGATGGGGAAGCTCTTGATCGACTCGATCAACGTGCTCGACCGGCCGGTGATCGTCGCCTACCTCCTCATCATCGTGCTGGTTTTCGTGCTGATCAATCTGCTGGTGGACCTGGCCTACACGGCACTCGACCCGCGCGTGCGGTTGGCAGGGCGCAGCACATGAAAGCCTCTTTCCTCATCCCTTATCCCTCATCCCTCATCCCTCAGTTCGGGCGGGAATTCGCGCGCGACCGCGTCGCGGCGGCCGCGCTCGTCGTGCTCGGCACCGTGCTGCTGGCCGCGCTCGGCGCGCCGCTCGTCTCGCCGCAAGATCCCTACAACCTCGCCCAGCTCGACATCCTCGACTCGAAGTTCGCGCCGGGGGCGAAGGCTGCCGCGGGCTTCACCTTCTGGCTCGGGAGCGACGACCAGGGCCGCGACATGGTTTCCGCCATACTTTACGGGCTGCGGATCAGTCTCGGCGTGGGCGCGCTCTCCACCGCGATCGCGCTCGCGCTCGGAATGGCGATCGGGTTGACCTCGGCCCATGCCGGCGGCTGGATCGACAACCTCATCATGCGCATCGTCGATCTCCAGCTCTCCTTTCCATCGATCCTGATCGCGCTGGTGCTGCTCGCGGTCGTGGGGCAAGGCGTGGACAAGATCGTGATCGCCCTGATCTTCGTGCAATGGGCTTACTACGCGCGCACCGTGCGCGGTGCGGCGCTGGTCGAGAAGCGAAAGGAATACGTGGATGCCGCGCGGGTGATGGCGTTCAGCGCGGTGCGCGTCGTGTTCCGGCACGTCCTGCCGAACGTGCTGCCGCCGCTCATCGTGGTGGCCACGGTGCAGGTCGCGCACGCGATCGCGCTCGAGGCGACGCTCTCCTTCCTCGGCCTCGGCATGCCGATCACCTCGCCCTCCCTCGGGCTCCTGATCGCGAACGGCTTCGCCCACCTGCTCTCGGGGCGCTACTGGATCAGCTTCTTTCCCGGGGTGGCGTTGCTCGTCACCATCGTCGCGATCAACCTGGTCGCGGATCGGCTGCGCGACGTGCTCAACCCCCGGCTGGCGAGCCATTACGGAACATGATTTTTTTCCATTGCAGGGAACGAGGGATGGGTTAGACTGGTGCGGCGCCGCGTCGGTGCGTCACTTCGTCACCGCATCACCCATCACGCATAACGAATAGAGGAGGAACCCATGAAACCTGCCACTCGTTGGACGATCCTGGTTCTCGTGGTGGTCGCGATCGGCATCCTGTGGTTGCTCTGGCCGAAGCCTGATGAGCAGCCAGTACCCGCCAAGGCTCCAATAGCGGCCCAGCCTGCCGCGCCGAAGCCGGAGCCAACCCCTGCCCCGGTCGCGCCCAAGCCCGAAGGACCGGTCACCGCCACGGTGCTCTTCGATTTTGACCGGTCGGCGCTGCGCCCCGGCGAGGCCCCGAAGCTCGATGAGTTCGCCGCCAGGATCAAAGGTCGTTCGTTCGACCGGCTTGACGCCGTCGGCCACGCCGACCGGCTCGGCAGCGATCAGTACAACCTGGCGCTTTCGAAGCGGCGCGCCGAAGCCGTCAGCGCCTACCTGGCCGGAAAGGGTGTGGAGGCCGGTCGTATTCGCGCCGATGCCAAAGGGGAGGGAGCGCCCGTATCCGGCGAAGCATGCAAGAGCATGGGCGCGGAGAACCGGAAGAACCAGAAGCTGATCGAGTGCCTGCAGCGCGACCGCCGCGTGGAGGTGAGGCTCGCAGCTGCGCGCTGATCGCAGCCCCGCGCGGTTTCCTACCTGTAAAACACGTGCTTGCCGATGCGGGCGACGGGCTTCTTGTCCTTCGCCCAGTCGGGTTTGATGTGGGTCGCGTGATAGAACAACGCGCCTTCCACGGCAGGCAGATCCCGGCCATAGTAGGCCGCTTCGGCCACTTTCCACGCCCGCTCCCATTCCGCGGCCGTCGGCACCGGCAGTTGGTCCAGCTCGGTCCAGGAAAACGCCCCCACGTAGCGCTTGCGGATCGGGTCCCAGTTCTTCTGATATACCACGCCGCAAACCGATCTGGGAAAACGGCCCGATGCCTTGCGGTTCATCGTGACCTGCGCCACGGCAAGCTGGCCGGCCGCGGGTTCGCCGCGCGCCTCGAAGTGCACGTTCCGGGCGAGGCAGGTCAGATTCCTCCGCTCTTCCTCGCGCGCGAGATTCCGCCGTTCGTCCTTGTACGCGAAGACCGCCTGCAGCGCGAAACCGAATGCCGCGATGATGAGGCCGACGGCCAGCGCAAATACCCACGGATCCTTGTCGGCCGCGCCCCACGACGCGCGCGCCTTGCGCCAGCGCCGCGCAACCACCCGGACGAAACGGGAAGGAAATCGCGTGTACGAAAGTCCCAGGTGCATATCTTCGAGCGTCCTAGAGCGTATACCTGACCAGGATCCGCGCCTGGCGCGCCTTCTCACCGCTCCAATTCACGAATCCGTGGCATACCTGCTTCGCCGCGTCGCCATCGGGTCGCTCGAAGTGCTTCTCGACGAACCTCGCCTGACCCGCGTCCTGACCCGCCTGCACGCGACTCTCCGCCCAGGGCTGCTGCGAATCCTCGAAACGGGTGTAGAGCAGGACCTCCCTGACGGTCGCGGAAGCCGGAACTCTGGCGCATACGGCAACGCGTACCGCGGCTTGCTCGCTGCATGAGAGCGCGGATCCGGGCGCCGCTCCACCGGTCGCAGTGCACGGCCCCACCAGAGCGCTGGCCGCGGCGCCGTCCTCGCCCTGGCGAACCGCCTCGGCGCGCAATGCGCCGGCCTCGACCTCTTCGCGCTCGTTCAGCCGCGCTTCCTCCAGCCGCGCGGCGCTGGCGCTGATCTCGGAGAGCTGGGTGTGCAGTTCCGCGCGCAGTGCATCCCGGTCCTCTCCGCGCAGCGACACCAGGTACTCCGAAAAGGCGAATCCGCCCACCGCAGCGGCGATCATCAGGGCGAAGACGAGGATCACGGGTCCGCGCCGCGTCTTCC
>JBOIEM010000230.1:0-4897 GCA_050741115.1 Burkholderiales bacterium | reverse complement strand
GCTTCGGCTATAGCGTCTTCGAGCACACCGAGGGCGGCATCAGCTCGGAGCTGTGGGTTTACGTGGCCTTGGACGCAGCAATCAAGTTCTCGGTGTTGAAGGTGCGAAACGAGTCAGGCCGCTCGCGCCGGCTCTCCGCCACGGGTTATGTGGAATGGGTACTAGGAGATCTGCGGCCGAAATCGGCCATGCATGTGATTACCGATATTGACCCGACCAGCGAAGCGCTCTACGCGCGGAACGCGTACAACACTGAGTTCGCCGATCGGGTTGCGTTCTTCGATGTGGACGATGTGACCCGGACCTTCAGCGGTGACCGCGCTGAGTTCCTCGGGCGCAACGGCACGCCTGGGAATCCAGCCGCCATGACCCGGTCGCAGCTTTCCAACAAGGTGGGGGCGGCTTTGGACCCGTGCGCCGCGATCCAGGTTGCATTCGAGCTGGCCGACGGCGAGGAGCGCGAGATCGTCTTCAGGCTCGGCGTCGCGGCCAAGCGCGGCACCGATGACGCGAGTAAGCTGGTGCGTCGCTTCCGGGGATCCACTGCGGCGCGGAATGCGCTCGCAACGGTGCGCCAATACTGGAACAGCACTCTCGGCACGGTGCAGGTTGAAACACCCGATCAGTCGCTCAACGTGCTGACCAACGGTTGGTTCCTGTATCAAACTCTGGCGTGCCGTGTGTGGGCGCGCAGCGGCTATTACCAATCGGGAGGCGCCTTCGGTTTCCGCGACCAGTTGCAGGACGGGATGGCGCTGATCCATGCCGAGCCCAAGCTCGTGCGCGAGCACCTGCTCCGCTGCGCGTCCCGCCAGTTCCGGGAAGGCGACGTCCAGCATTGGTGGCATCCTTCCTCGGGCCGGGGCGTGCGCACGCACTGTTCCGACGATTATCTCTGGCTGCCGCTTGCGGCGTGCCGATACGTTCTGGGCACGGGGGACACGGGCGTGCTGGATGAGCCCGTACGATTCATCGAAGGCCGGCCGGTGAACCCCGAGGAGGACTCGTATTACGATCTGCCCGGCCAGTCCGCGGAGGCGGCCAGTCTCTACGAGCACTGTGCGCGCGCGATCCTGAAAGGCCTCAGGTTTGGCGAGCACGGCCTGCCGCTCATGGGTTCCGGAGACTGGAACGACGGCATGAACATCGTGGGTGAACACGGCAAGGGCGAGAGCGTCTGGCTGGGTTTCTTCCTTTATGAAGTGCTCATGCAGTTCGGCCGGGTCGCCCGCGTTCGTGGCGATACGCCCTTTGCCGAACGTTGCCAGGCGGAGGCGGAGCAGGTGCGCCGGAACATCGAGCAGCATGGCTGGGACGGCGAGTGGTACCGCCGCGCCTATTTCGACGACGGCTCGCCGCTGGGATCGGCAAGCAACGCCGAATGCCGGATTGATTCGATCGCGCAAAGCTGGGCTGTTCTGTCCGGTGCGGGGGATGCGAGGCGCTCACGCATGGCAATGGAAGCGGTGGACAGGCACCTGGTCCGCCGCGATCACGCGCTGATCCAGCTTCTGGATCCGCCGTTCGACAGGTCGGCCCTGAACCCCGGCTACATAAAAGGCTACGTCCCGGGCGTGCGGGAGAATGGCGGGCAATACACTCATGGCGCGATCTGGGCGGCGATGGCGTTCGCCGCGTTGGGCGACAGCCGGCGCGCATGGGAACTCACCGCCATGATCAACCCGCTGAACCATGCGGGATCCGCGGCGGCGATCGCCGCCTACAAGGTGGAACCGTACGTGGTCGCGGCCGACGTGTATGCGGTCCCGCCGCACACCGGCCGCGGCGGATGGACGTGGTACACGGGCTCCGCCGCCTGGATGTACCGGCTCGTCGTGGAATCCATCCTGGGGCTGAGGCTGGAAGTGGACAAACTTCGCATTGCGCCGTGCCTGCCTGCGGATTGGGAAGCGTTCAAGCTGCATTATCGATACCGGGAAACGATCTACCATATCGCCGTGCTGCAGACGCGTGCCGGGAACGGCGAGATGAGTGTGACCGTGGATGGCGTCGAGCAACACGACAAGGCGATCCCTCTTGTCAACGACCGTCAGGAACACTCGGTCGAGGTGAGACTCCACGCGGCACGCGGTTGATATCGAAGCGCGCCAGTCGCCGGATCGTCGGTCGTCACGGGTCCTGGTGGCCTTTCCCGTAAGTGCGGTAACGCACAGACCCCGACTTGACAAGAGCGGACAGTGACCAGCATGCGGGTCAAATCCGACGCCGGGTAACGCGGCGCCGAAGCCTGTAACTCACGGATGGTCGAATGAGCGAGTAAGACAGGAAACTCAACGCAACAGCCACATTTTGAAAGGTGCGATCGATGAAACCCGAAACGGAAGCGAAGGTAACGTATGGAGCGTGGGGACTTATTGGTGGGGCAGTCATCGCAACGATCATCGGCTTCGGGTGGGGCGGCTGGACCACCTCCGGCACGACCCAGAAGATGAGCGATCAGGCGGTCCTCGCGAGCCGGGCGGAAATCTGCGTCGCCCAGTTCATGAGGGGCCCGGAGCATATCGCGCGAATCAAGCAATTCGTGGCGACGGACAGCTACCAGAGGCCCGACTACATCGAGAACGGAGGCTGGGACAAGATGCCCGGGCAGGACAAGTCGGCGTGGGGTGTGGCCGGTGCCTGCGTCGCGCAACTTGAAGTGCTCATCAAGACCTAACCATCGCCGACCGCCTTGTCGGCACCCTGGTTGACGTCCTCTCACGCCATTACGAGCGATTGAGCAAAGACCCGTCGAAAATCAAGCGCTGCCCGGAATGCCGGCGGCTGGTTGAGGCGTCGACGATGCGCCCGCTGTCGCGCACGCGGCTCAGAGGCTTTGTCCGCTTCGCCTGCCCGGATTGCTTCAAGCGCGTCATGGACATGAGGAGAGCCGTGGCCGGGCGCCGCTAGGGAAAATCGGGCTATGACCGGCGAAGCCGCTTGACGAGCGCGAGCACGCCCATCGCGACGGCGCTGGCGCCTCCCCACATCAGGATCTCGAACGGCCACAGGTTGTGGGAAGTCGGGTCGCGCGCGGTGTCGATCACGATCCGCCCGATGACGAAGGCCATCACCAGGGCCGGGACCGCGGCCGCGATGCGCCATCCGCCGCGCCATTTCCACACGCCCCATAACGGCGCCCCGGCGCCCACCAGCAGCAGCCCGAGCACCCCGAGCATGAAGGTCGCCATCAACAGCATGCTGCCGGTCGACACCGGCTCGCTCATGCGCCGCTCGTAAGCTAGCTGGGAGCGCTCCCGCTCCTCGCGCAGCATTTCGTTCACCCACGCGGGCCGGCTCCTTTGCGCCGCCGGGAGCCCCGTGCCGGTCAGCCTGACCGGATAGCTCGCGGCTTCCCACTCGCGGTAGGGCTTGCCTCCGCCCAGCTTGATGCGCACCTCGTCCACCGCGTCCGCCCGGTCGAGCGAGAACCAGCCGAGCGCATGGCCCGCGCCGGAGTGCGCCGCCGAGGGGTTGGTCTTCGTCCGCTCAACGGCCTTGCCCTGGAAATATGGACGCGCCCAGATGCTGACCGGTCGATCGGTCGTGAACTCGACGCGCACGTAGAACGTCTCGTCGCGCCCGAGCGTCGCCTCCGCCCCCGGATCGCTCGCGACGACGCGCACCGCCGGCTCGGCCCTTGCGCCGAGCGCGAGCAACACCAGCACCGCGGAAAACAGTGCGCGCTTCACGAGTACCAGTCCTGCCGCATGTCAACGCTTGACCTTGATGGGCTCCGGAGCACTCGCTTCCCGCAGCACGAATCCCTCCATTGACGTCACCATCTCCTCGTAGAACGTGACGCGGCCGCCATAGACGCCGTAGATCCAGCTTCGTGTGAACTTCTTGCCCTTGAATTCAGGGCTCGTCGGGTCGATCAGGTGATTGCCCATCTTGCGCGAGTACCTGGAAGGATCTTGGAGTTCTTCGGCCGGGTCTCAATCGACCTTGACGCCGGCTTGCTGAATGACCGGACGCCAGCGCTCGAGCTCGCTGCGGATAAAAGCCGCAAACTCCGCCGGCGGGTTGTGATGCGGTTCGGCCCCGACCGACGCCAGTCGTTCCCGCACGTCGGGCAGGCTGACGACGCGAGCCATCTCGGTACTCAGGCGGTTCGCGAGGGTCTTGGGAAAACCCGCCGGCGCGCCGATGCCTCCCCAACCGGGGGCGACAACAGCGATCCCTGATTCCACGAGGGTCGGCACCTCCGGGAGATTGCCGGAGCGCTTCTCGCTCAAGATCCCGAGAGTGCGCAGCCGCCCCGCGCGCAGGTGAGGCGTGGCGGTTATGAGTATGGTGACGCTTGAATCGACCTGCCCGCCGACCAGGTTCGCCACGGCCGGCGCGCTTCCCGCGTAGGGCACGTGTACCGCTTCGAATCCCGCGAGCCTGCGAAACAGCTCCATCGCCAGGTGCTGCACGCTTCCCGTCCCGGACGAAGCGTAGGTCATGATCCCGCCCTTCGACCTGGCATAGGCGACGAACTCCTTGACCGAGCGCGCCGGTACCGATGGATGCACCACCAGCAGGTTCGGGTAATCCGCGATGCGTACGATCGGGGCGAAGTCCTTCAACGTATCGTAGGCGAGCTTCCTCCCCAAGGCAGCATTGAGGGGAAACGGCGTGCTCAACACGACCCAGGTATATCCGTCAGCCGAGGCTCTGGCCGCGAGGCTGTAGGCAATGACGCCGTTCGCGCCGGGCCGGTTGTCGTAAACGATCGGCTGACCCAGCGTCGCGCTCAGTTTTTCCCCGACGACCCGTGCGAGGGTGTCCGACGCGCCGCCGGCGGGAAAATCGATGATCCAGCGGATCGGCCGGGTTGGGTACGATTGGGCGCACACCGATCCCGCCGCCAGGGCGAGTACGGCGAGCATCACCATTCGTCGTGGATCGA
>JBOIEM010000229.1:0-4510 GCA_050741115.1 Burkholderiales bacterium | reverse complement strand
GCCCAGCCGAGGCGGCTCTCGGAAGTCCCCGCGCCGGTGATCGAGCCGGACTTGAAGCCCACTTTCTCCACCAGGCGCGCGCTGTAGCCGTCGTAGACGCCGGGGGTGACGAGTATCCTGGGTGAGTTGATCAGCTCCCTCAACTGGCGGCCTTTGCTTGCCATCGCGGCCTCTGTCAGTGGTTTGCCGGGGAGTCGAATCTTATCACCCCGACGGCGCGGCGCTGTCCGTCGAAATGCGTCCGGCGGAAAGCTAAAGGCTTGCCAGGACCCTGCCCCAGCGCGGGTCCGGACCGCGCAGCATGCGGGCGCCCGCGGAGCGAAGCGCCGCCCAGATCGTGGAGAGTATGTTGAGCAGCACCGGCCGGCCGTGTTCGGCCTCGAGCAGCGGCACGGAGTGGATGGCGTGCCACAGGCCGCCCGGCATCAGGAGCGCTTGCGCGGCGGGCGCCGCGCGCAGGGCCTCGCCTCCCAGCTCGAGCGCGAGCAGATGGTCGTCCGCCGGGCGCGCCTGCTTGTTCTCCGCCAGCGAGCGGGCGCGTGAACGGCAGGCGATGACCTCGATGCCGGCCTCCCCCAGGTAGCGGGTCAGCGCGGCATTCACCGCCTCGGGCCAGCGCGTGGCGAGCGCGATCCCCGTCGCGCCGAAGTGCTGCAGCACCGCGATGTGCGCCTCGAGGTCGGTGTCGCATCGCAGCCCGGTCCGCGTCTCACCCTCTGCAAGAATCTCCCTCATCCTCTTTCGTCCGAGCGCCGAGGCGACCGGCACGCCCGAGAGCGAAATCCGGTCCACCTTCTTTTTCGCGAGCAGGTCGAAGCGCTGCCAGAGCGCCGGCAGTTCCCGCTCCACGGCGGCGAGCGCGTAGTCCTTCAGGTCGAGGCCGGTCGTCACCAGCATCATGCCCTCGGGCGCGACGCGGTAGAACTGGTATGCGTCCATGTCGGTATAAAGGTGAGGGATGACATAACCGAGCTGGTACCAGGGGGAGATCATGCTAAGGCTGCGCGGTCGCAGGAGCCGGGCTCCCGCGCTCCCGCGTCGAAAGCGGGATTACTGGCCCCACTTCCGCTGCGCGAGGTAGAGCAGCGCGAGCACCACGGCAATTCCGACCAGGTTGCCGGATCCGATTGAATTGACGAACCCGGCCACGTTCAGCATCACCGACTGAACGAAGCTCCCGGCGTCCTTGCCGAGGATCAGGCCGATCAGGATTACGACGAGGAGGAACGCGAACAGGATTTCAACGATGTGCCACAGGAACTTCTTCGCCTTGTCCAGGATTTCGCTCATGGGCGCCTCCTAACGAGTGCAAAAAAAGGGCGCCTGTCAGCGCCCTTCATCCTGTTACCCGTTCACTTCACCGGCTCAACCGGGCGAGCGCTTGGCAAAAAGCCAGACGATGATGCCGAGCGCAATGAGCCCCACCAAACCGTTCGCACCGAGGTCCTTCACGATCCCGATCATATTGCCCACCACACCGCCGAAGAATGGAAGAGCCGGCCCGAACAGGACCGTTGCGACAATCGCAACTGCAACGAGCGCCAAGCCAATGTCAACGATCTGGCCGATTACCGTCCTGACTTTATCCATATAAGTGCTCCCCCGTCGTGGTTGAACAAGGCACGGAAGCCCACAACCCCTTCCGCGCTTCCTACGATAGCAAACAGGGGGTGAAAAGTACAGCGCAAATGAAAAAATCGGGTAGCCGTGAGCGGCGGGCGTCAAGAAAACCGTTGTATTCCAATGGGATATTCTCGGAAAGCCGCTCCATTACCATGCGAGGGAGCCGCCGTCGACCGGTATGATCGCGCCGGTCATGAAATTCGAAGCGTCCGACGCGAGCAGCACCGCGATGCCCTTCAAGTCGTCCGCTCCCCCGGTCCGCCCGAGCGGGATCTCGCGCAGGATCGGCTCCGCGTTGCGCTCGAACAGCTTCTGGTTGATCGGCGTGACGAAGAACCCCGGGCAGATGCAGTTCACGTGGATGTTGTGCGGCGCCCACTTGACGGCGAGATCGCGGGTAAAGTTCACCAACGCGCCCTTGCTGGTGCTGTAGACGATCGAGTCGTAGGACCTGGGGTTGCGCCCCTGGAGGCCGGCGATCGAGGCGATGTTGATGATCTTGCCGCGCCTCGCCTTGATCATCTCGCGGCCGAAGATCTGCGAGCAGATGAAGGGCGCGGTGATGTTGAGATCCATGATCTGCTGCCAGCGGTCGAGAGGCATCTGCTCGGCCGGCGCAACCCAGGCCTTGCCCGCGTTGTTGACGAGCACGTCCACGCGCCCGAACTTCCGGAGCGTCGCGTCCTTCACCGCCTCGACCTGGTCCGGCTGGGTGACGTCGGCGGCGAGCCCGAGCGCTTTCACGCCGAGCTTCTCGATGCCGGCGGCAGCCTGCTCGCAGTTCTCCCGCTTGCGCGAGCAGATGACGACGTTCGACCCGGCTTCCGCCAGGCCCGTCGCCATCTGCAGGCCGAGCCCCGTCGCCCCGCCCGTCACCACGCTCACCCTGCCCTGGAGATTGAACAACTCCTTCACGCTTGTCATATGATTGCGCCTATTTCGTTTTCACTGGTCCCGGAGAAGCTGCGCGGCGATGATGTTGCGCTGGATCTCCGAGCTGCCCTCGTAGATGCGCGTGATGCGCGCGTCGCGATAGGCCGTCTCGATCCCCGCCTCCCGCATGTAGCCCATGCCGCCGTGGATCTGCACCGCGCAGTCCACCACCTTCGCCAGCGCCTCGGTGGCGAAGAGCTTCGCGGCCGAGGCTTCCAGCGTGCCGCGCTCCCCGCGCAGCATCGTCTCGACCGCGCGCCAGGTGAGGAGCCGCGCCGCGTCCCGCGCCACTCCCATGTCGGCGAGCATCCATTGCAGGCCCTGGTGCTCGGCGATTCTCTTTCCTCCCTGCACCCGGGTCTTCATGTATTCCACGCAGCGCTCGATCAGCCGGTCCATCATCCCGCAGCAGCGCGCCGCGATGGTCACGCGTCCCATCGTGAGCGTCTTCAGCGCCTGGACGTAGCCCATGCCCTCGGGGCCGAGGAGATTCTCCGCGGGGATCTCGCAATCGCTGAACGCGAGCGGCACGGTGGTCACCCCGTGCATGCCCATCTTCAACTCGTTGCGCCCGATCGCGAATCCCTTGAAGCCGCGCTCCAGGATGAAGGCCGAGATACCCTTGATGCCTTTCGACTTGTCGGTGAGCGCCATCACCGTGAACACCTGTGCGACCCCGCCGTTGGTGATGAAGATCTTCTCGCCGTTGAGCAGAAAGCGGTCGCCCTTGCGCACCGCGGTGGCGCGCATGGCGGCGGGGTCGGACCCCGCCTGCGGCTCGGTCAGCGCGAAGCAGCCGAGCCACTCCCCGCTCGCCATGCGCGGCAGGTACTTCTTCTTCTGCACTTCGGTGCCGAGCGCGACGATGCCCGCGGTGCCGATGCCGGTGTGATTGCCGAGGAAGGTGGCGAAGGCGTAGGAGGTCCGCCCCATCACTTCCTCGATCGCGCACTTACCGGCGAGGTCGAGCCCGATGCCGCCGTACTGCTCGGGAATGGTGATGCCGAAGAGACCCATATCGCGCGCCAAGCGCACGAGCTCTTCCGGGATCGCATCGTGCTCCTCGATCCAGTGCGCACGGGGATCCACGTCCTTCTCGACGAAGCGGCGCACTTCCTCGCACAAACGGCTGACTTCGGGAGCGAGTTGCATACAGTCCCTTATATACCAAGAGCGTGACTGGTCACTGATTCCTGAGCTTGATCAAGGCGTCCGCGGCCTTGACTCCGTGACCCTCGGCAAAGACAAAAAGCGGATTGATGTCCAGCTCGCCCACGTGATCCTTCAAGTCTACCGCCAGCGCCGACAGCCGCACGATGGCATCCACCAGCGCATCCACGTCGGCGCGCGGCCGTCCCCGTGCCCCCGCCAGCACCGGGTAGCCGGCGATCTCCTCGACCATCCCGCGCGCAACCGACGCGGTCACCGGGGCGAGCCGGAACGAGACGTCCTTCAGCACCTCCGCGAAGATGCCGCCGAGCCCGAACATCACCGCCGGCCCGAACAGGGGATCGTTAGTCACTCCCAGGATCGCCTCGACCCCGTCCTTCGCCATTTCCTGCACCAGGACCCCCTCGATCCGCGCGCCCTTCCGGTAGGCACGGGCGTTCGCGAGCACCTCGTCATAGGCCGCCGTGAACTCGCCGTCGGACGCGATACCGAGCCGCACCGCGCGCGCCTCGGTCTTGTGGGAGATGTCGGGCGATTGCACCTTCAACGCGACCGGGTAGCCGATCGAGCGCGCGATGGCTAGCGCCTCGTCCTTTCTCGCCGCCAGCGCTTCGCGCGTGACGGGAATTCCGTAATCGATCAGGACCCGCTTTGCGACGTGCTCCGCAACGTCGGCGGTCCGTCCCGCGAGGGTCCGCCGGGCGGCGGCGCTGGTCAGGACGAGCGCCTTTTCCTGACTCTGGCGCTCCCGCCGGCGCCGCGCCTGCGCGTACCACGACAGCGC
>JBOIEM010000228.1:0-5603 GCA_050741115.1 Burkholderiales bacterium | reverse complement strand
CGCCGCACGTCCGGAAGTTCGAGATCATCGGCGGTCTCTTCGGCGAACCTTATCGGCTCGCGAAGTCCGGCATCCAGGACCTTGAGGTGCCGGCGGGCGCCGAAATCATCATCGAGGGCGAGATCCTGGCCCATGTGAAGGAGCCCGAAGGCCCCTTCAGCGAATTCACCGGCTACGCATCCTATCGCAGCACGCAGAACATCTTCGTTGCCCAACGCATCCGCATGCGTCGAGACGCCCTGTACCACTCGATCGTCTCGGGCATGTCACAGGATCACATCCTCGTTTCCTGCGTTACGCGCGAGGGCGAAATCCTGAACACGCTGCGCCGCATCCTGCCCAACGTCATCGGCGTGCACGTCCCGCATCGGACCTGCGGCGCGTTCCTCGCCATCGTCAAAATGACGAAGACGTCGCAAGGCGAGCCGCAGCAGGCGATGATGGCTGCGCTCGGCACCGAGTTCTACACCAAGTACATCATCGTCGTCGACGAGGATGTCGATATCTTCGACATGAATGATGTAATGTGGGCGGTGGCGACTCGTGTGCGCGCTGAAAAGGATATCGTTCTTATTCCGGGCTGCAAGGGTGCGATCCTGGACCCGACCTCCGATCCCGAGACGTTCACCGTCACCAAGATGGGTGTCGACGCGACGCGACCGGGCGGCAAGGACTTCGCCGAGCGGCTCGTCATCTCCGAGGAGCAGCGCGCGCGTGTTCGCGGCATACTTGAGGGGACGGGCGTGAAGCTCTAATGGCATTGCGATGGAATGAGGGCGTAGTCGCCGCGCGGCCTTGCTCCACATTGAAGATGGGCGACAGTCGACATCAAACAAGGAGTCAAATTATGAAACTCGTTCGCACGATCACCTTCATAGCCGGCGCGGTTTGTTTTGGTGCATTGCCGGCGCTTGCGCAGCAAAAGGTCAGCCTGCGCTTCGGCACCGTCGGCATTGGCTCCGCATGGTACAACTATGGCGCGGGGATCGCCGATTTCGTGCAGCGGCAGCTTCCCGCCGGCTCTTCGATCGATGTGCTGCCGAGAGCCGGCGGCGTCGGTAACATCAAGCTCATTCAATCCGGTGAGATCGAGCTCGGCATCAGCTTCGCGGTCACTTCGGCCGAAGGCTGCGGCGGCTTCGGCACCTTCCCCGAGAAACAGACCAAAGTGCGAGCGTTGCTTGGCGGCCTCGACATCTATTACTTCGGCACGTTCGTGACGAAGAAATCAGGCGTGAGCTCCTGGGACGAAATCGCGGCGGCCAAGAACAAGTTCCACCTGTTGACCACGGCGCCGGGCGGCACCGGCGAGCAGGGCGTGCGCCAGGTGTTGGCGCTGCTCGGATCGAGCAAGGAGGACATAGCAAAGAAAGGCGGCCAGGTCGAAGCGACCAACCGCTCGGGGACTGCCGAAACGATCAAGGACGGCCAGGCCGACGGCTGGGCGCACGTCGTGACGAAAGGTCATCCGGCCGCGACGCAAATCGTGACGATCAACGACATGGTCATGCTGCCGCTCCCCGATCGCGTCATCAAAGGCATGGTCGAGAAGAACGGTTGGGCGCCGGCCGAGATTCCGGCCAACACCTTCAAAGGCCAGAGCCAGCCGGTGAAGACGGTCAAGGCCGTGTCGAACATCCTCGTGAGCGCCGACGTGCCGGATGGCGTCGTCTACACGATCACCAAGGCGATCATCGAGAACGCCGACAGGTTACCGAAAATCCACGCCGCCCTTGGCGACTTCGATCCGAAAAAGGCCGCCGAGCCCGCGCTCAACGGCAATTGCCCGCTGCATCCAGGCGCAGCCAAGTATTACAAGGAAGTGGGCCTGCTGAAGTGAGCGCGGCGGTCGCTTGAGCCCCGCAGCACCGAAGCAAGCGTTCGCGGTCTCTGCCGCGAACGCGAGACTGCTGCTGGGCGTCATTGCTCTCGCGCTCACAGCGGTCGAGTTCACGCCGCTGTTCCTCGGCCGGTCGCTCTACGAAATCACTTTTCTGAGCGTCCACGTCGGCGCCACGACCGCGATCAGCTACCTCATCATCGGCTGGAAGGCGCGGCGCAAGGCGGACGATGCTGTTCCCCTGGTCGACATCGTGCTCGCCCTGCTCGCGCTGGCGTGTGCGGCGTACTTCGCGTTCCAGGGCACGCGGATCACCGAGCGCATCGAAGGGGTCGACCCCGTTCATACGCTCGATTACGTATTCGGGATCATGCTGATCGCGCTGCTGGTGGAAGCTTCCCGGCGTGTCGCGGGACTCGTGCTGATGATCATCGTCTTGTTGTTCATCGGCTACGTCTTTCTCGGCCCTTATCTCCCCGGTAGTCTGGCGCACCGCGGCATGAATCTCATGCGCTTCATCGACCTGCAAGTGCTCTCGACACAGGCGATCTTCGGCACGCCGATCTCGGCCTCGGCGCACATGGTCTTCTATTTCGTGATCGTCGGCGCATTCCTCGAGCGTTCAGGGGCAGGCCAGCTTTTCGTGAACCTCGCCTACTGCGTCACCGGCCGCGCCTGGGGCGGCGCGGCCAAGGCCTCGGTCGTGTCGTCCGGACTCTTCGGCATGGTCTCGGGCAGCGCGGTCGCCAACGTACTGGTCGACGGCATCATCACCATCCCGCTGATGAAGCGCACAGGGTTCAAGGCCGCATTCGCCGGCGCGGTCGAGGCAACGGCATCGACCGGCGGCCAGCTCGCGCCTCCGGTCATGGGCGCCGCAGCCTTCATCCTCGCCGACATCATCGGCGTGAGCTACGCGAGCGTCGCCTACGCGGCGATCGTTCCGGCGATTCTCTATTACGCGTCGCTTTACGTTCTGGTCGATAGCTACAGCCGGCGCGCGGGGCTGGGGCCGAACCCGGCGCTGCCGATCGCGGAATCCTTCGCGGGCTTACGAGAGCGCTGGCACATCCTGTTGCCGCTCGCGCTGATGATCTATCTGATCACCGCGCACTACTCGCTGATGCGGGTCGGCGCGGTCACCCTCGTCGCCATTGTGATCTTGAGCTGGACGCGCGCCTCGACGCGGATGAATCTCGTCGCCATCTACGAAGCGATCGTGAACGGCGCTCGCGCAGCAGCCGAGGTGGCGATCCCGTCCGCCGTCGCCGGCATCATCGTCGGCGTGCTGGTGCACACCGGCATGGCGCTGCATCTCGAGCGCTGGCTGCTCGATATCGCCGGCAATTCCCTGATGATCTCGCTCGTCGGCGTGATGATCCTCACGCTCATATTCGGGATGGGCATGCCGACCTCCGCTGCGTATCTCGTCGCCGCGGTGCTGGTCGGGCCGGCGCTCCAGCACCTCGGCATTCCGGCGCTGGCGGCGCATCTTTTCATCTTCTACTTTGCCGTGCTGTCGATGGTGACACCGCCGGTCGCGCTGGCCGCGTACGCCGCCGCCGGCATCAGCGGCGCGAACCTGTGGACGACCGGACTCGTCGCCTTTCTGATCGCCATACCGGGATTCCTCATTCCGTTCGCCTTCGTCTTCGATCAGGGCCTGCTGCTGCAAGGCGATCCGCTTCACATCGCGCACGTGGTTACGACGGCGATGATCGGTGTATTCGGCCTTTCGGCCGCCACCGGCGGCTATGCCTTCGGGCCGCTGTCCTGGCCGGCCCGCGTCGCGCTCTACTGCTTCTCGCCGCTTTTGATCGATCCCAACACCACCACCGACCTGATCGGTGCGGCAGGCCTGGCCCTCGTACTCGGCTATCAGGTTTGGCGCTACAACTTTCGCGGGCAGGCCAAGGCCCCAGCCGCGTCGGCGAAAACTTAATCTTTTAACGCGGTCAAGGCATGCGCACCAAAATCGGAGCAACCTGGATCGTGGGCCATGAGCGCGGGCAGCACCAGCTCATCCGCGACGGCGTCGTCGTGTTCGAGGGCAATGCGATCATCCACGTGGGCACCGGCTTCGAGGGCCACGTCGACAAGACGATCGACGCGCAGGGCAAGCTCGTCGCGCCGGGCTTCATCGACACCCATGTGCATTCCGGCCACCGAGCGTCGCACCGGCTCATCACCGATACGGGCCGGCCCATGTACTACGGCCAGCCCTTCCTCGAGATTAGTGTCCCCAGGGAAGGCAAAGTCGTCAAAGGCGACCCGCGCTACCTGAAACACGGCGACGCCGGTTCGGAAGCGGCGTTCCAGCTTAACGCCACCTTCACCGTCGCCGAGCTTCTGAGGAACGGCGTCACGACGTTCATCGAGTACGGCAGCCAGCTCAACGTGCAGGACGCGCTGCTTGCCGAGGTCACGCGTCTCGGTACGCGTGCTTATCTCGCGCCCGGCTACGACTGTGGGCGCTGGGTCGGCGACGCGCAGGGCCGGCTGAAGCGCGTTCGCAACGACCCGATGGGGCTCGACGGTCTCAAGACCGCGCTCGATTGGATCGCCAGGCACGACGGCGCGGCCGGCGGACGCGTGCGTGGGATCCTCGTCCCGCGCGAGGTCGAGACCTCCAGCATTGAGCTCTTGACGCGCACGCGCGCGGCCGCAGATGAACGCAAGCTCCCGATAGCGACGCACGCCGCCTACAGCGTCCTCGAGTTCCACGATATCGTGCGCGAGCACATGATGACGCCGATCGAGCTCCTGGATGATCTCGGACTCCTCCGCCCGACCCTCAACATCGGCCACGGCAACTTCATCGCCGACAATCCCAATCTCAACTACTCGGTCGCCCGCGATCTCGATCTCATGGGCCGCGCCGGCGCCACGGTCTCCCACTGCCCGATCAACATCGTCAGGCGTGCACGCACGCTCGACAGCTGGAAGAAGTACCAGGAAGCGGGCGTCAACCTGTCGATCGGCTCGGACACCTACCCGCGCGACATGATCATGAACATGCGCACCGCCTCCTATCTTGGAAAGATCATGAGCCACACCTACACGGCCGCGACCGCGGGCGAGGTATTCAGCGCGGCGACGCTCGGCGGCGCCATCTCGGTCGGGCGCGAGGATCTCGGCCGTCTGGCACCCGGCGCGCGCGCCGATATCATCGTCATCGACCTCACCGGCCGCAACAGCCTGAGACTGGGTCCGGTGCGCGACCCGATAAAAAGCATCGTTGAATGCGGCGTCGGAGACGATGTGGACACGGTTGTCGTGGACGGCAAGGTATGCATGGAAGGCGGCGTCATTCCAGGAGTCGACTTCGCCCGGCTGCGCGCCGAAGCGCAGGCAGCGGCAGAGCAGGTATGGGCGACTCTTGCCGACTGGGACCCCCTCGGCCGGACTGCCGAGGAGACGTGCCCGTGGTCTTTCCCCATGGAACACTCCCGCCATTGAGCGCGTCGGCGACCTCGAACCCTATAGCGAAAACCCGATGAGCGAACTCAGCCCGATTCCCCGGATTGTCGACGAGAAGGTTCGCGGCCGCGCAGTGCAGCGCCTGCGCGAGCTGCGAGTCTCCCTCCCCACCTTGACCCAGCTCGCCGATCCAAGCCTCATCCCGGACCAGCAGCAGGCCGCCGCCTCCGGAGTGGATCCCGACGAGCCGCTCGCCGCCAACCTCTGGCGCGTGCATTGGTTCAACGACGCGGCGCGCACCGGCTGCGCCGATGTGCCCGGCTACCTCGTGCTGCCCGAGGCC
>JBOIEM010000227.1:0-3706 GCA_050741115.1 Burkholderiales bacterium | reverse complement strand
ATAGCAGCCAGCCGGCGCAGGCACCAATGCCGTGCAGAACGGGCAGCGGCAGCAGCGCCAGCACATGAAAGAAAATCCGCATGGGGCCGCATTGTAGGGGCGCAGGGCACCGCTGCGATAATCCGGGCATGCGCACGTTGCCACGCCATTTGTGAGCCGCCCTTCCACGGCGCGCCTGCCCGCGGGCGTCTGGATGCTGGGCTTCGTCAGCCTGTTCATGGACGTCTCCTCCGAGCTGATTCACAGCCTGCTGCCGGTATTCATGGTCACGAGCCTCGGCGCGACGGCATTGATGGTCGGCGTCGTCGAAGGCGTGGCAGAGGCGACCGCCCTGATCGTGAAGGTCTTTTCCGGAACGATCAGCGACTGGCTCGGCAGGCGGAAGGGGTTGACCGTGCTGGGCTACGGCCTGGGCGCCCTCTCGAAGCCGCTGTTCGCGCTCGCGCTTACCGTGCACTGGGTGTTCGTTGCGCGCTTCATGGACCGGATCGGCAAGGGCATACGCGGCGCGCCGCGCGATGCCCTGATCGCCGACCTGACGCCGCCGGAGATACGGGGCGCCGCCTATGGACTGCGGCAATCGCTGGATACCGTCGGCGCGTTCCTCGGCCCGCTGCTCGCCATCGGGTTGATGGTGCTGTGGGCGGGCGATTTCCGCGCGGTATTCTGGTTCGCCGTCGTGCCGGCGGTCATTTCGGTGCTGATCCTGGTGCTCGGCGTGCACGAACCGGAAGCGGGCGCGGCGCACGCGCGCCCGGCGTCCCCCGTGGACTGGCGGAGCCTGAGGGAATTCGGCGGCGCCTACTGGTGGATCGTCGTTGCGGGAGGCGTGTTCACGCTCGCCCGCTTCAGCGAGGCCTTCCTGATATTGAGGGCGCAGCAGGCCGGGCTCGCGGACAGCTTTGCGCCGCTGGTGCTGGTGGTCATGAACGCGGTCTACGCGATCTCCGCCTACCCGTCGGGCCGGCTCGCCGATCGCATGAGCCACGGCAACCTGCTCGCGGCGGGACTCGCGGTGCTGATTCTCGCCGACCTCGTGCTCGCGCAGGCGCAGGGGCTTGCCGTGGTCCTGACCGGGGTGGTCCTGTGGGGATTGCACATGGGGATGACCCAGGGGCTGCTTGCGACCATGGTGGCCGGCGCCGCGCCTGCTCATCTACGCGGCACCGCTTTTGGATTCTTCAATCTGGTGGGCGGCGGCGCGGTGCTGATCGCGAGCGTTCTGGCCGGCCTGCTCTGGGACCAACTGGGCGCGGCGGTCACGTTCTACGCCGGCGCCGCGTTTTCCATTCTGGCGTTGGCCCTCCTGATGCTTCGTCGCAAGTGACGTTTCTTGACGATGGCGAAAGCGGGTGGGAGACTCGCTCGAAAGCAGTGACGAGTGACAGTGATGAAACGATTTGAAGGCACCGATACCTACATCGCGACCGATGACCTGATGATGGCGGTCAACGCCGCGCTGACGCTCGAGCGCCCGCTGCTGGTAAAGGGCGAGCCCGGCACCGGCAAGACCATGCTCGCGATCGAGATCGCAAGAGCCATCGGACGGCCGCTGTTCGAGTGGCACATCAAGTCCACCACCAAGGCCCAGCACGGGCTCTACGAATACGACGCGGTGTCGCGGCTGCGCGATTCGCAGCTGGGCGACGCCCGGGTGCACGACATCCGGAACTACATCGTGCGCGGCATGCTGTGGAGCGCCCTCGTGTCCGACACGCCCGCCGTGCTTCTCATCGACGAGGTGGACAAGGCGGACATCGAATTCCCGAATGACCTGCTGCGCGAGCTCGACCGCATGGAGTTCTACGTCTACGAGACGCAGGAGCTGGTCAAGGCGAAGCACCGGCCGCTCGTGGTGATCACCAGCAACAACGAGAAGGAGCTGCCGGACGCGTTCCTGCGCCGCTGCTTTTTCCACTACATCCGGTTCCCGGACCACGAGACGATGGAGCGCATCGTCCGGGTGCACCATCCCGGCATCAAGAAGAACCTCCTGCGCGAGGCGCTCGAGGCGTTCTTCGAGATCCGCGAGGTGCCGGGCCTGAAGAAAAAGCCCTCGACCTCGGAACTGCTCGACTGGCTGAAGCTCCTCATGGCGGAGGACATCCCGCCGGAGGCGCTGCACAGCCGGGACAGCCACAAGATCATCCCGCCGCTGCACGGCGCGCTGCTGAAGAACGAGCAGGACGTGCATCTCTTCGAGCGCGTGGTCTTCATGTCCCGCCGCAAGTCGTGAGACATGCTGATCGAGTTCTTCCTCAAGCTGAAGGAGGGTGGCGTTCCGGTCTCGGTCAGGGAGTTCCTGACGTTGATCGAGGCGCTCGCGCGGCGCGTGGCGTTCGGCAGCATGGAGGAGTTCTACTGGCTCGCCCGCGCTTGCCTGGTGAAGGACGAGAAGCACTACGACCGCTACGATCGCGTGTTCGCCGCCTACTTCAAGGGCATCGTCGAGGTGGACGCCCTCGCGATCCTGATCCCGGAAGAGTGGCTGAAGAAGATCGCAGAGAAGGTCCTGACCGAGGAGGAAAAGAAGCTGATCGAATCGCTCGGCGGCTGGGACAAGCTGATGGAGACGCTGAGGAAGCGGCTCGAGGAGCAGAAAGGCCGGCACCAGGGCGGAAGCAAGTGGATCGGTACCGCCGGCGCGAGCCCGTTCGGCGCCTTTGGCTACAACCCGGAGGGCGTGCGCATCGGCCAGCCCGAGTCGCGCCACCGCCGCGCCGTGAAGGTGTGGGACCAGCGCGAATACCGCAACCTCGACGACACCGTCGAGCTCGGCACGCGCAACATCAAGGTCGCGCTGCGCCGGCTGCGGCGCTTCGCGCGGATCGGCGCGCCCGAGGAGCTCGACCTCGACGACACCATCCGGTCAACGGCGAAGAACGCGGGCTGGCTCGACTTGAAGATGGTGCCGGAGCGGCACAACGCGGTGAAGGTGCTGCTCTTTCTCGACGTCGGCGGCTCGATGGACGACCACATCCGCGTCTGCGAGCAGCTGTTCTCGGCCGCACGCGCCGAGTTCAAGCACCTCGAATACTTCTATTTCCACAACTTCCTCTACGAGCGGATGTGGCGCGACAACCGCCGGCGCGCGCCCGAGCGGATGGCGACGTGGGACGTGCTGCACACCTATCCCCACGACTACAAGGTGGTGCTGGTGGGCGACGCCACCATGAGCCCCTACGAGATCGTCTATCCCGGCGGCAGCGTCGAGCACACCAATGAGGAGGCGGGCGCCGTGTGGCTGCAGCGCCTGCTGACGGTGTATCACAACGCGATCTGGCTCAATCCGCAGCCCGAGTCGGTGTGGGACTACCACGAGTCCATCCGCATCACCCGCCAGCTGATGGGCGACCGCATGTTTCCGCTCACGCTGGACGGGCTGGATCGCGGCATGCGCCTGCTGAGTAAGGCGCACTGAAACAAAAAACCCCGCCGCGGCGGGGTTTCCTGTTTCATCCTTTGTCCTCAGGTACCGCGTCCCCAAAGCCCGCAGTAGCGCCGCAGGACGAACTGCAGGTTGTTCGCGTAGCCGGGCCAGCTCTCGTACTTGGGCAACTTCAATTCCTTCTCCACCCCGGCCCAGCATTTGCCCTCGCGCGCGGCCGTCCTGACCGCCTCCGACGCGTGTTGCGTGAAGGTGAGGAGTTCCTGGACGTCGCGCTTGGTGCCGAGGCGTCCGCCCGGTTGCCCGGGATGGCCCGGG
>JBOIEM010000226.1:0-7836 GCA_050741115.1 Burkholderiales bacterium | reverse complement strand
ACGCCTGTTGCCTGCAGCTCGCGCCGGCCACGACCATGGAGGGCTTCAACACCATCTTCTCGAAGGCGACGCGCTGGCTGGCGAGCGCGGCGAACTGATCGTGCAGGGTCCACTCGGTCACTTCTTCGCAGCGCTCTATCGTGTGGTCGCCGTCCATGAGCACCTCGGGCTCCACGATCGGCACCAGTCCGGCAGACTGGCAGATCGCGGCGTAGCGGGCGAGCGCATGCGCGTTCGCGGTGATGCAGGCTTGCGAGGGAATGCCGGCGCCGATGGTGATCACCGCGCGCCACTTCGCGAAACGAGCGCCAAGCTTCACGTATTCCGCGCACCGCTTGGCGAGACCGTCGAGGCCCTCGGTCACCGTCTCGCCCGGGCAGAGCGCCATCTCCTTCGCGCCCGTGTCCACCTTGATGCCGGGAATCACGCCCTGCTTCGCCAGCAGCTCCGGAAACGGCGTGCCATCCGCCGATTTCTGCCGCAGCGTCTCATCGTAGAGAATGGCGCCGCCGATGTGCTGGCCAATGCCCTTGGCGGAAAACAGCAGGTCGCGGTAGGCGCGGCGGTTTTCCTCGGTGTTCTCGACGTTGATGCTCTTGAAGCGCTTCTCGATGGTGCCAGTGGATTCATCGGCGGCGAGTATGCCCTTGCCGGGCGCAACCATGGCCTTGGCAACGGATTCCAGAGATTCGACTGCCATCGGGATCTCCTCGACGTTCGTGACTCGTGACTCGACCGCCATTTTACTACGCGGACGGCGGGTCGTTTGCCCTGTGCCTTCTGCCTTACGCTCTCCTGTGCTCCCCGACCTTCACTACTTTCATCGTGTTGGTGCCGCCGGCCTTGCCGAAGGGCTCGCCGATGGTGAGCACGATGGTGTCGCCGCGCTGCACTACGCCGCGGGCTAGCAGCTCGTCCTCCGCCATGTGCAGCGCCTTCTCGGGATTGCGCGCCCCCTTGAACTTGACCGGATACACGCCGCGGAACAGCGTCACGCGGCGCCGGGTCTCGACCACCGAGCTCATCGCATAGACCGGCACGTTGGTGTGCATGCGCGACATCAACAGCGCCGTCTTCCCGCTTTGCGTCATCGCCGCCACCGCCTTGATGCTGAGGTTGTTCGCCGTGAAGACGGTGGCGCGCGCGATCGCCTCTTCGACTTCCGCCGGCGCGCTGGCAAGCCGCCGTTCCTGCGATAGCGTGTCCTCCTTCTCCGCCTCGACGCAAACGCGCGCCATCGCCGCCACCGTCTCCGCCGGATACTTGCCGGTTGCGGTTTCCGCGGAAAGCATCACCGCGTCGGTGCCGTCGAGCACGGCATTCGCGACGTCCGACACCTCGGCGCGCGTGGGTATCGGGTTATTGATCATGGACTCCATCATCTGGGTCGCGGTGATGGTGATGCGGTTCTTCTCGCGCGCCATGCGCAGCATGCGTTTCTGCAGCGCCGGCACCGCGGCGTCCCCCACTTCGACCGCAAGATCGCCGCGCGCCACCATGATGCAATCGGACGCGTTGAGGATGTCCTCGAGCGCGGGGATCGCCTCTGCGCGCTCTATTTTGGCGACCGTCAGCGCCCGCCCACCCGCCTTGTGCATGAGGTCGCGCGCCCATTTGATGTCGGCCCCCGAGCGCGGGAACGAAACCCCCAAAAAATCCGCCTTGAGCTCGGCCGCGACCTTGATGTCCTGCATGTCCTTCTCGGTCAGCGCCGGGGCGGTGAGGCCGCCGCCCTTGCGGTTGATGCCCTTGTTGTTGGAGAGTGCGCCGCCCTGCTCCACCACGGTCGTGATGCGCGGGCCCCTGACGGAGGCGACGCCCAGCACGATGCGTCCGTCGTCGAGCAGCAGCGTGTCGCCCGGCCGCACGTCGTTGGGCAGGTTCCTGTAATCGAGCCCGACCTGGTGCTGATCCCCCAGCTTGCATTCGGCATCGAGGACGAACTTCGCGCCGGCGGCGAGCACGATCTTCCCGTCCTGGAAGCGGCCGATGCGGATTTTCGGTCCCTGCAGGTCCACCAGCACCCCGACCGCGTGGCCCGCCTTGCGCGCGAGCGAGCGCACCAGCTCGACGTGGCTGCGGTGCTCGGCGGCGGAGCCGTGGGAAAAATTCACCCGCACCACGTCGAGGCCGGCCTCGATCATGCGCGCGAGCGTCTTCGGGTCGCTCGAAGCGGGTCCGAGGGTGGCGACGATCTTGGTGCGGCGGGGCATGAGGAAATGGAATTCCGGATCGAGCAGTCTAGCGAGCCGCTGCCACAAACTCAATCACGCGCTCTCTTTCCCTGATTCTTGTTCCTCGATCCTTGATCTTGCGTCGCGCGCTGCTCGAGCATCTCGACCGCCGGCAGCGTCTTGCCCTCGAGAAATTCGAGAAAGGCGCCACCGCCGGTGGAGGTGTAGGAGATCCTGTCGGCGATCCCGAATTTCGCGATGGCGGCCAGGGTATCGCCGCCGCCGGCGATGGAAAACGCCTTCGAGCGGGCGATGGCGAGCGCGATGGTACGCGTGCCGCCGGCGAACTGGTCGTATTCGAACACGCCGACCGGACCGTTCCAGACCACGGTGCCGGCCTTCTCGATCATTGCGGCGAAGCTCTGCGCCGTCTGTGGACCGATGTCGAGTATCTTGTCATCGGGCCGCACGTCGGCGGCCGCAATGCGGTTCGCGCGCGCGAGCACGGAGAGATCGTTGGCGACGACCACGTCCACCGGCAACGGCACCGCGGCGCCGCGCCGCTTCATGATGTCGATGACCGCGCGCGCCTCGCCCGCGAGCTCGGGCTCCGCGAGCGATGTTCCGATGGGCAGTCCCGCGGCGGCCATGAAAGTATTGGCGATGCCGCCGCCGACGATCAACTGGTCCACTTTCGCGGCAAGCGCCTTGAGGATCGTGAGCTTGGTGGACACCTTGGCCCCGGCGACGATCGCAACCAGCGGACGCGCGGGGTGGTTGAGCGCCTTTCCCAGCGCGTCGAGCTCGGCCGCCATCAGCGGCCCGGCGCAGGCGACGGGAGCGAACCGCGCCATTCCATGGGTGGTCGCCTCCGCGCGGTGGGCCGTGCCGAACGCGTCGTTGACGTAGATGTCGCACAGCGCCGCCATCCTGCGGGCGAGCGCCTCGTCGTTCTTCTTCTCGCCCGGATTGACGCGGCAGTTCTCGAGCATCACCAGTTCGCCCGGCTTCACGGCGAAGCCGCCATCCACCCAGTTGGCTACGAGCCGCACCGGGCGCCCGAGCATTTCGCCGAGGCGCTTCGCGACCGGCGCGAGCGAGTCCTCCGGCGCGAGCTTGCCCTCGGTCGGCCGCCCGAGGTGCGAGGTCACCATCACGGCGGCGGCGCCCTTCAAGGCGTACTCGATGCCCGGGATCGAGGCGCGGATGCGCGTGTCCTCGGTGATGTTGCCGGCGTCGTCCTGGGGAACGTTGAGATCGGCGCGGATGAACACGCGCTTGCCCGCGACCGGCAGGTCGGTCAGCCGCAGATACGTCATTTCTTCGCGACGACGCGGACCATTTCCAGCACCTTGCACGAGTATCCCCATTCGTTGTCGTACCATGCGACGACCTTGACGAAGGTGGGATCGAGCGCGATGCCGGCTTCCGCGTCGAACACTGCCGTGCAGCTCTCGCCGCGGAAATCGGTGGAAACGACCTTCTCCTCCGTGTAGCCGAGTATCCCCTTGAGGGCGCCCGCGGACTGCGCCTTCATCTCCGCGCAGATCTCCGGGTAGGTGGCCGGGCGGGCCAGCTCGACGGTGAGATCGACGACGGAGACGTCCGACGTCGGAATGCGGAACGCCATGCCGGTCAGCTTCTTGTTCAGCTCCGGGATCACCACGCCCACCGCTCTCGCCGCGCCCGTGGACGAAGGAATGATGTTCTCGAGTATGCCGCGCCCGCCGCGCCAGTCCTTGCTGGAGGGCCCGTCGACGGTCTTCTGCGTCGCGGTCACGGCGTGCACCGTCGTCATCAGGCCGCGCTTGATGCCCCATTTGTCGTTCAGCACTTTCGCCACCGGGGCGAGGCAGTTGGTGGTGCAGGACGCGTTCGAGAGGATCGCCTGTCCGGCGTAGGTCCTGTCGTTCACGCCGAACACGAACATCGGCGTGTCGTCCTTCGACGGCGCGGACATGATGACCTTCCACGCGCCCGCGGCGATGTGCTTCTGGCACGACGCCTTGTCGAGGAAGAGGCCGGTGGATTCCACCACCACGTCCGCCCCCACTTCCTTCCACTTGAGCTCGGCCGGGTCCTTCACCTGGGTGAGCCGTATCCTGCGGCCGTCAACCAGCAGGGTATTGCCGTCGACGCCGATGTCGCCCTGGAAGCGGCCGTGAACGGAATCGTGCCGCAGCATGTAAGCGAGGTACTCCGGCTCGAGGAGATCGTTGATGCCGACGATCTCGATGTCCGGGAAATGCCGCGCCGCCGCGCGAAACACCATGCGCCCGATGCGCCCAAACCCGTTGATGCCGACCTTGATTGTCATGCGGTTCTCCAGAACCCCCGATCAGAACCTGCTTCTACACTATGGACCGGACGGCGGCCGCGACGTTTTCGGGCGTAAAGCCGAAATGCCTCAGCAACTCGCTGCCCGGCGCCGATTCACCGAATCGGTCGATGCCGATGACCACGCCCTCGAGGCCGACGTACTTCCGCCAGTAGTCGGTCACGCCCGCTTCCACCGCCGCCCGCGGGAGTACGCGCGGGAGCACCGATTCGCGGTAGGCCGCGTCCTGCCGGTCGAAGGTCGTCGTCGAGGGCATCGACACCACCCGCACCGGCACGCCATCCTGCGCCAGCAGCCCCTGTGCCGCCAGCGCGAGCGCGACCTCCGAGCCGGTGGCGATCACGATGGCGCGCGGGGGGCCACCCGCGGCCTCGGAGATGACGTAGCCGCCACGGCGTATCGCCTCGATCTGCGGCGGCTCGCGCTTCACGAACGGCACGTTCTGGCGCGTGAGGAGCAGGGCCGTCGGGCCGTCCCTGCGCTCGAGCGCGCACGCCCACGCCACCGCCGTTTCCACCGTGTCGCACGGCCGCCAGACCTGCATGTTGGGAATGAGGCGCAGGCTCGCCGCGTGCTCGATCGGCTGGTGCGTCGGGCCGTCCTCGCCGAGCCCGATCGAGTCATGCGTGAGCACGTAGATCACCCGCACGCCCATGATCGCCGCCATGCGCAGGGCGCTGCGTGCGTAATCCGTGAACACCAGGAACGTTCCGCCGTAGGGGATGAAGCCGCCGTGCAGGGCGATTCCGCTCATCACCGCGCACATGCCGAACTCGCGCACCCCGTAGAAGACATAGTTGCCGCCGCCCTCCCGCCCGATCACCTTCGAGGTCTTCACCATCGTAAGGTTGGAATTGGTGAGGTCCGCCGAGCCTCCCACGAGCTCCGGGAGCGCGGGCGCGAGCGCCTCAAGCGCGTTCTGCGACGCCTTGCGCGTCGCCACCGTCTCCGCCCTGGCGTCGGTCTCCCGCACCAGCGCGTCCACCCGCGCGCGGAAATCCTGCGGCAGCTCGCCCGCCGCGCGGCGCTTGAACTCGGCAGCCTTCGCGGGGTGCTGCCGATCGTAGTCGGTGAACAGCTTCTTCCAGCGGCGCTCGGCGGCGGCGCCGCGCTTCCGCGCGTCCCAGCCGTCGTAGACCGTCCGCGGAATCTCGAAGGGCGCGTAGCGCCAGCCAATCGCCTCGCGCGTCGCGGCGACTTCCTTCTCGCCCAGCGCGGCGCCGTGCGCAGCGCCGGTGTTGGCCTTGGTGGGCGCGCCCTTGGCGATCACGGTCTTGGCGCAGATGAGCGACGGCCGCGCCTTTTCCCGCTTCGCCTTCCTCAGCGCCCGATCCACCTGCGCGACGTCGTGCCCGTCGACGGGGCCGATCACCTGCCACCCATAGGCCTCGAAGCGGCGCTTCACGTCGTCGGTGTACCACTGGCGGATGTGGCCCTTGTCGGAGTCGATCGAAATGCCGTTGTCGTCGTAGATCGCGATCAGCTTGCCGAGACCGAGCGTTCCGGCGAGCGCGCACGCTTCATGCGAGACGCCTTCCATCATGCAGCCGTCGCCGAGAAAGACGTAGGTGTGGTGATCGACGATCTCGAGGCCGGGCTCGTTGAATTCTGCGGCGAGGAGCTTCTCCGCAAGCGCCATGCCGACCGCGTTGGATACGCCTTGCCCGAGCGGGCCGGTGGTGGTCTCGACCCCGGGCGCGCAGCGGTACTCGGGATGCCCGGGCGTCTTCGAATGGAGCTGCCGGAAGCGCTGCAGCTCCTCGATCGGCAGCTCGTAGCCGGTCAGGTGCAGCAGCGCGTAGAGCAGCATCGAGCCGTGGCCGTTCGAGAGCAGGAAGCGGTCGCGGTTCACCCACGCGGGATTGGCCGGGTTGTGCCGCAGGTGGCGGTTCCAGAGCGTCTCCGCGATCTCCGCCATGCCCATCGGCATCCCGGGGTGTCCGGAGTTCGCCCGCTGTACAGCGTCCATCGCCAGCGCGCGGATCGCGTTGGCCAGCTCGACACGGGCATCCATTCAGGCGTTCCTGGGGCAGGAGGCGGGACCTGCGCCAATTATAACTGGCGCAGGCAGCCTCCGAGCGGCGCGCGGGTTTTCTAGGTCTCCCCGTTGCCGTTACGGCGGGCGAGACGGATGCCGAGCTGCTTCAGCTTGCGATAGAGGTGCGTGCGCTCGAGCCCGACCGTTTCCGCCACGCGCGAGATGTTGCCGCCCTCGCGCGCGATGTGGTGCTCGAAATAAGCGCGCTCGAAGGCGTCGCGGGCCTCGCGCAACGGCAGGTCGAGGGGCATGTCGTGGGCGGAGCGCGACGCGGCTCCCCGCGCCGGCAGGGTGTGGTTCACCTCCTCGAGCGAGATATTCTCGGCGGCGCAGGTGAGCGCGAGCGTGTGCACCACGCTCTCGAGCTGCGCCAGGTTGCCGGGCCAGTCGTAATTGCGCAGCGCGTTGAGCGCCCCCGTCGTGAACTGGCGCGGCGGCGCTTCCCGCGACTCGACCATGCGCGAGAGCATCAGGTTGGCGATGTCGGGGATATCCTCCCGGTGCTCGCGCAGGCTCGGCACCCGGATGGTGGCGGTTGCGAGCAGGCTGTAGAGGCGGCTGTCGAAGGCGCCATGCTCCACCAGCTCCGCGAGGTCGCGCGAGGCGCCGCTGATGACCCGCACGTTGTAGCGCTCGAGCTTGGACATCGCCAGCAACAGGCCCTTCTGCTCGACGCGCGAGAGATCCGTCACCTCGCGCAGGAACAGCGTTCCCTCGCGCGCCTGGTTGAGGAGCTCCAGCGGCGCCTCGGCCAGCGCGGAATGGTTCTCCGGCGCCACCCACGGCGCGTTGCGCGGGTGCAGGAACCGCGCCGCGAGCTCGAGCCCGCAGCCCGGATTACCGGTGAGCAGCAGCGGCGCGCGCAGGTTCATGACCCGCTCCAGGCGCTGCTTCAGCTCGACCACCAGCGGCGCGCGCCCGAAGCTCGCCAGCGACAGCGCCGCCCGCGTCTGTTCGCCGCCGTGCTTCAGCGCGCGCCCGACGGTGGCGAGCAGCTTCTGCAACGCGATCGGCTTCTCCAGGAAGTCGTAGGCGCCGATGCGCGTCGCCTCGACCGCCGTATCGATCGTGCCGTGCCCCGACATCATGACCACCGGCATGGTGAGAAGACCCGCAGCGGCCCACTCCTTGAGCAGCGTGATGCCGTCGGTGTCCGGCATCCAGATGTCGAGCAGCACCAGGTCGGGCCGCGCCTGGCTGCGGAACGCGCGCGCGTCCGCCGCGTTCTGCGCCAGCCGGACCTGATAGCCTTCGTCGCTCAGGATCTCGGACAGCAGCTCGCGGAT
>JBOIEM010000225.1:0-3526 GCA_050741115.1 Burkholderiales bacterium | reverse complement strand
GTTGCGGCCCGTCCCAGAACACGAACGGCCGCAGCGCGATCTCGAGCGCGTCACCGTGCCGGGCGAACCAGCCCGATTCGCCCTCGCGTGGCGCCTCGCCGTATCCGGCCTGCCGCAGCTCGTCCACGACGCTCGCCTGCGGGATGCGCAGCCCCGCGTGCAGCTCCAGCGGGCGCGCGTAGATGCGCGCCGGCACTGCGAAGCGCCGGCCCTCGAATTCGCTGCGCACGCGGATGTCGAGGTACAGCGTGAAGCCGGCCGCGAGCAGGGTGATCCCGAGTGCGGCGTAACGGAGATAGCGCCAGTTTTCCCCGAAGCGGGGCAAACTGCGCCAGAATTTTTCGAAGCGGGACATCGCGTGGATTCTACTTCGTGGCAGCGTGCCGGCGTGCGATTGCCGCCGTGCAATGGTTTAGCGAAGCAAACCTGTCGCCCGTCAGCGACAGAACGGTAATGGGTCACGAATCATGAGTTTCCCGCGGAGCGGGGCGTCGGTCACTGGTCACCGTGCGGAGCGGCCGCCTGCCACTCAAAGTAGCGCTTCATCGCGTTGACTTTCGCGAGGTAGGCGCTGGCGTCATGATCGCCGCAGCGCGCCGCCGCGTTGAGCTGGAACCCGCGCCGCACGTAGGCGTCGCCCGCGCCGGTTCCGCACAGGTGGATGACGGCGGCGAGGTCCTGCTTCTGCTGGAGCGTGGCGCCGGCGATCCGCTGGCGCCCGAGCGTGCGCGCGACGCTGCGGTCGAGGAAGGCGGCGGTCAGCTCGATGGCGTGGCTCGGGATGACGCGGGTGTAGAGGCTGTTGAACCAGCACGATCCCCAGTCGTTCCAGGGGCCATCCTCCACCACCACGTGGTCGTGGATGCAGTAGCGCCTGGCGTCCCGAAACGCCGCGTTCGTGATCTGGTACATGCCGACCGCGCTCGACGCGGGCTGGTAGATCTCGAAGGGATTCCACGTCAGCCGCCACCGCCAGTAGGTCCGGGCCACCGGGTTGCCCGCGCCTTCGACCTGGGCCAGCGCGGCCAGCATCTCGGGGGTCATCACGGCGGTGGAATGTGCGCGGAAGAGCGGCGCATATTGCCTCCACGTTTCGGACGGCGTCTTGTGGAGCGTTCCGCTCACCGGAAAGAACATTTCGGCGGGCTTGCGGATCACCTGGTACAGCCAGTTGAGCGTCAGTATCAGCACCAGGAGGACGGCCGTCGCCCCGAAGAGCCGGACCGGCAGCGGCGCGGCCCACAAATCTCGGAACGCCCGCCGGCCCGAGCGCGAAAGCGGCCAGACCAGCGCAATCCGGACGCGACGCGCACGCGTCCTTCGGGATCCGGCTGTGGCGGCGCGCGATCGTGACATGCAGGCGGGAGCAGTCAGGTCAGCTTACTCAGACATCGATCCCGCCGGATAGTTACACCGGCCGCCGATGCCGGCGCTACATCCTCCCGTGCCAGCCCATGCCGCCGAACAGCGCGGTGAGCACCATCGAGGTTGCCACCCCGATGCTGACGAGGATGATGAAGGCCGGGATCGCCGCAAGCGCCCACTTGACCATCAGCACCACCATGGATACGAACGGGATCCTGATATCGGTGACTACGATTTCCTGGGCATTGCCGGCCATGATCGCCTCCGCTGGTGATCGAGAAAACCGATCATAGCGCCACTTGGCCCCCCGGGCAGACCCTGGACACGATCATCAGCTTTTCGTCCGGCTGCACCTACCGGCGGCACTACCTTGACACAAAGCGATGCCCGGACGATAAACAAGCCCGTATCTGTCCGTCCGGGAGGGAGAGTCCGATGCCTTTATTGGCGGCGATCGTCGTAATCATCCAGCTCTGCTTCGCCTATCACGCGCTGAAGACCGGCAGGCCGTACTGGTGGCTGTTCGTGATCATGGCGTTTCCGGTAATGGGCTGCGTACTCTACTACTTCATCGAGATATTCCCGACCTCACGCGAGAGCCGCCGCGCGGCGAAAGCGATGCGCGCGCTCTCCAGGGCGCTTGACCCCGAACGGACGTTCAACGAGCGGCTCGCCGACCTGGAGGCGTGCGGCAGCGTGGACAATCGCATGGCGCTCGCCCGCACCTGCATCGAGCACCGGAAGTATTACGAGGCGACCGTGCTCTACCGCAGCTGCATGACCGGCATGTACGAGAACGACCCCGACATACGGTTCGGGCTCGCCGGCGCCCTCGAGCTGAGCTCGGTGCATGAGGAAGCGCTCAAGATCGCGTCGAAGCTGCGCGAGACGCACCCCGCGTTCCGTCCCAACGACGTGAGGCTGGTCCTCGCCAAGGCGCTCGAGGGGGTGGGCCGCCTCGACGATGCGCTGGCCGAGTTCAAGTTTCTCGCCGACGCCTACCCCGGAGAGGAGGGCCGCTGGCGATACGGCGCGATCCTCAAGCGCACGGGCAGGAGCGCCGAAGCCAACGACGTCTTCCAAGCCATGCTGCGGCGGGCCGAGCGGATGCCGGCCCACTACCGTGACGCGCAAGGGGAATGGCTCAAGCTCGCGCGGGAGAACCTGCAGGGCTAGATCGACGCAGAAACTCGAGCCTCGCGCTGCCGCCAGCCGCAGCCGCCAGCAGGAGAATCCGGGCTACGTCCCCGTTATTTCCCGTCCCCGTTATTTCCGACTGACTCATTGGCAGCGCAGGGGTATGCCCTGCCCTTGCCGGCGCGCGATTCGTTCACAATGCGCGCGCCTCTCGTAACGCTCCTCGCCGCGCATGTCGAGGACGACCCGTCCTTCTTCACGGCACAGATTCTCCAGCGAGCAAAACAGCTCCTGGCCATTCAGGCGGCACTTGTGGTGCATGGCACAGGGGGACCATCTGATGGTCCTTATGAACTCTATGCTGTCCTCGCTCGCGCCGATCACCCGGACGGGAAAGTCCTCCTCCTCGAACTGGAATTCGATCAGTTCGAAGCCGCCACCGATTCGCCGAATCTGCTTGGCCAGCGAATACATGTCCAGCGGGTCCAGCAGGGTCCACGCGCCATAAACGTAGGCCGGAGGAGCGTTACGCGCAAAGAGTATGCGGCGGGCCTTGTCCTGCCAGAATCCCTCGATGCTGGGCGCCTTCTCTCCCCTCTCCCTTGCCTGGTCGACGGGGTCCTTGCCGGCGCGCGGGGACTGAGCGTGAGCAGCGCTGGCAAACGCAAACAGGGCGAGTATCAGCACGTGAGGAATCTTCATGTGCCGCCTCCTTTCATTTGGCGGGAGTGCGGGGCGTATCCACGATGTGAAGCTCAAAGGCGTCCGACGCCGATGCGGGAATATTGGGCCGCTCCCGGTTCGTTGTAAAGGCGCAGGAGGGCCGGATCGGAGCTCGCCTGCCGGTGGCGCCGGGCAGTGTTTGGCGCGATACTTCGGTAAAAAACGGACGTGACTTGATGCCCGGGAGCGGCACCTGCCCGGCCGCAGCCTCCCGTTCTCTGCGATCGAAGTGCCCGCGCTCAGCGTGCCGGGCGCGGTCGTGATGCTGGATCTCTGGATATGTGCCCCCTGAAAGGAAGAC
>JBOIEM010000224.1:0-7738 GCA_050741115.1 Burkholderiales bacterium | reverse complement strand
TCGATCCAGCGCTGGTACTCGCCGCTGGTGACGTTGTCCGCCCACTTCATGTTGTCGATGTACCACTCGACCGTCTTGCGCAGCCCGCTCGCGAAGCTCTCCTGCGGCTTCCAGCCGAGCTCGGACCGGATCTTCCGCGCGTCCATGGCGTAGCGCCGGTCGTGCCCCGGGCGGTCCTTGACGAGGCTGATGAGCTTCTCGTGAGGGGCGTGAGGAGGGCGGGCCTCGTCGAGCAGCGAGCAGACCGCCTTCACCACGTGGAGATTGGTCATCTCGCCGCCGCCGCCGATGTTGTAGGTCTGACCCGGGCGACCCTTGGCGAGGGCGAGACGCACAGCGGCGCAGTGGTCGCCGACGTAGAGCCAGTCGCGGACGTTGAGCCCGTCGCCGTAGACCGGCAGCGGCTTCTGGCCCCACCCGTTGAGGATCATCAGGGGAATCAGCTTCTCGGGAAACTGGCACGGGCCGTAATTGTTCGAGCAGTTGGTCGTGATCGTCGGCAGGCCATAGGTATGGTGGTAGGCGCGCACCAGGTGGTCGGCGGCGGCCTTGGACGCGGCGTAGGGGCTGTTCGGCGCATAGCCGGTCGTCTCGGCGAACGGGGGCTCGCCGGGACCGAGCGAGCCGTAGACCTCGTCGGTCGAGACGTGCAGGAAGCGGAAGCGGCCCTTTTCCGGCTCTCCGAGCGCCGACCAGTACGCGCGCGCTTCCTCGAGCAGCGCGAACGTGCCCATCACATTCGTTTGCACGAAATCGGCGGGACCGTGGATCGAGCGGTCGACGTGGCTCTCCGCCGCGAAATTGACGATCGCGCGCGGCTTGTGCTCCTGCAGGAGCCTCGCGACCAGCGCGCGGTCGGCGATGTCCCCGCGCAGGAAGTGATGGCGGGAATTCCCCGCGAGACTTGAGAGGTTCTCCGGATTGCCGGCGTAGGTGAGCTTGTCGAGGTTGACGAGGGGGTCGGATTCGCTGGCGATCCAATGCAGGACGAAGTTCGAACCGATGAAACCGGCACCGCCGGTAACGAGTATCAAGCGTGACCTCCCGTCGCACACCCGCGCATGGATCGTAAGTACCTGAATTGGAATCGTTGTTACTGGGCGTTATTCTATGCGCAAAGCGCGTTTCAGTGTAGGCTACCGAACGGCCGTGACGCGCTTCCTGTACACGCTTCTGCTCTACGTCCTGCTGCCGCTTGCGCTGGCGTACCTGGCGTGGAGCGCGCGCCGCCACCCGGGATTTCTGCGCCACGTCGGGGAACGTCTCGGCCGTTACGCGCCGGCGCCCGTAGCTCCGGTCATCTGGGTGCACGCGGTGTCCGTCGGCGAGACGCGGGCGGCCGAGCCGCTGGTGCGCTCGCTGCAGGCGCGCTACCCGCAGTGCCGGGTCCTGCTCACGCACATGACGCCGACCGGGCGCGACACGGGCGAGACACTGTTCGGCGGGAGGGTCGAGCGCTGCTACCTGCCGATCGACCTTCCCTGGGCGGTGGCGCGGTTTCTCGACCATTTCCGGCCGTGGGCCGGCATCGTAATGGAGACCGAGATCTGGCCCAACCTGATCCACGCCGCGCTCGCTCGCTCGATCCCGCTCTATCTGGTGAACGCGCGCCTTTCCGAGAAATCCTACGCCGGCTACCGGCGGTTCGCGGGACTCGTGCGCGAGAGTCTCTCCGCGTTCACGACGGTGGCGGCGCAGAGCGCGGAGGACGCGCGGCGTCTTACTGCGCTCGGAGCCGCCGACGCGCGCGCCACTGGCAATCTCAAATTCGATGTGACCCTGCCGGCTGACCAGCTGGAGCTCGGGCGCGTGCTGCGCCGCGGATTCGGCGCGGCGCGGCCGGTCCTGCTTGCCGCCAGCACGCGCGAGGGCGAGGAAGCGCTGCTGATCGATGCGCTCGAGGCGATCGCCGTTCCGGGACTGCTGACCGTCATCGTTCCCCGCCATCCCCAGCGTTTCGATGAGGTGGCGAGGCTGCTCGACGCCCGCGGCGTCCGCACTCAGCGGCGCAGCGCCGGCGCCGCCGTGGCTCCCGAGACCCGGGCCGTGCTCGGCGACAGCATGGGAGAGATGTTCGCCTACTACGGCGCGTGCGATGTCGCTTTCATCGGCGGGAGCCTGGTGCCGCTGGGCGGGCAGAATCTGATCGAGGCGTGCGCGGTGGGCAAGCCGGTGCTGATCGGGCCTTCCATCTACAACTTCGCGGAAGCGGCGGAGCTCGCGTTACGCGCGGGGGCGGCGATCCAGGTACCGGATCCCGCCGCGCTTGTGCGCGAGGCGGAGCGGCTGCTGCGCGATCCCGAGGCCGCGCGCCGCATGTCGCAGGCGGCGCTCGCCTTTGCAGCCGCGCACCGCGGAGCCACCGCGAGGGTCCTGGAGCTGGTCAAGCTCTCGAACCCTTGACCGCTTTCACCCATCAAGGGCGATATTCGGCGTTCTCCGTCACTACGCAATCGACGCTCTGGTCGCGTTCGGAAAGCGGCAGCACGGGCAGAACCTGGAGGGAGAAGGCTGCCGCAATGAGCGGCGGCCGGCGGGCGAGCGCGCGGATGAATCCGTCGTAGTAGCCGGCGCCGTAGCCCAGCCGCTCGCAGCGCGGGGTGAACGCGACGCCGGGCACCAGCACGAAATCGAGCCGCGACGCCGGGACGCGAGGGCACGATTCGGCGCGCGGTTGCGGGATGCCCCAGATGCCGGGAGCGAGTTGCCGCGCGGGGTCGTGCACCGAGTGGAGCTGGAGCACGCGGCCGCCGCGCTCCACCCGGGGCAGCACGAGCTCCTTTCCCTGCGCGAGAACATCGGCGAGGAAGTCCCCGGTCTCGAACTCGCTGCCGAAGCTCGCGTAGGCCATCACGCAACGCGCGCCGCGGTAGGCATTGAGTGCAAGCAGCCGTCTGGTAATGCGCTCGCTCAGGGATCTGCGTTCGGCAGCGCTCAACGCGTCGCGCCGGGCCAGGACCTGCTTCCGGAGAGCGCCTTTATCGGAGACGGGCGTATCTTCGCGTTTGCGACTCACGACTCACGCATCACGACTCGCGCTCTTGAGAGCCGTTACCGGTCGAGCCAGGCGTTGACCGCGACGAGATCCTGCTCGGAGAGCTGGCCGGCAGCGGCCTTGAGCCGCAGCAGCGCCAGTATGTAGTTGTATTTCGCCTGGGCGAGGTCGCGCCGCGTCTGCGAGAGCTGCTGCTGGGCGTTCAACACGTCGATGAGGGTGCGTACCCCGACTTCCTGCCCGAGCCGCGTGGAGTCGAGCGAGCTCTGGCTCGACACCAGTGCCGCTTCCAGCGCCTTCACCTGGGATACGCCGGTCGCCACGCCGAGAAATGTCTGCTGCGCGGTGAGCAGGGCGGTGCGGCGCGCATTCTCCAGGTCCTGCCGGGCTTTCTCCTCGTTCGCAAGCGCCTCGCGCACGCGCGAGGTGGTGAGCCCGCCCTGGTAGATGGGTATCGCCAGCTGCAGCCCGACGACCCCCGCTTTGGTGTCGGTGCCCGCGATTCCGACCGTGCCGGCCCCGCTGCTCGAGTCGGTATAGGTCGCGAAGGCGTCGAGCGTGGGCCGATGCGCGGCGCGATTGCGCCCGACCTCCTTGGTGGCGAATTCCAGGCTTGCCTGGCTGATGCGCACCTGCGGGTTGTTGCTGCCGGCGCTGTCCACCCACACGGCGGGATCGTTGGGGTCCGGGAAGCCCGGGATGAATTTCGGCCCCAGCGGCGATATCCCCGGCGCCGGCCGGCCGATGATCAGTTCGAGCAGCCGCTTCCTGACCTCGAGGTCGTTCTTGGCCGTGATCTCGAGCGATACGGTGAGATCGTAACGGGACTGCGCCTCGTGGGTGTCGGTAATGGTGGCGGTGCCCACTTCGAAGTTGCGCTTGGCCTGCTCGAGCTGCCGGCCGATGGCGACCAACTGCGCCTGCGCGAACACGATCGTGTCCTGCGCCAGCAGCACGTCGAAATAGGCCTGCGCGACCCGCAGGATCAGGTCCTGGGCCGCCTGCGCGAAGATCGCATCGGACTGCACCACCTGGGATTTGGCCTGGTCGTACGCGGTGTAGTTCTGCGGGCGGTAGAGCGGCTGCGTGACCGAGACCGAAGCGGCGTTGGAGTTGAACTGCGAGGTGGTGGTGGGGACCGCGGGATCGCGCGTACGGATCTCGCGGTCGTTGTACTGCGTGCTGGCCGAAACGGTGGCAGAGGGCAGCAGGCCGGCGAGCCCCTGCGGCAGCTTTTCCTGGCCGGCGCTCCACGTGGCGCGCGCCGCCGCATACTGCGCGTCGGCGCTTTGCGCCATGCGGAAGATCTCCATCAGGTCCGCGCCCTGCGTCGCGCCTGCCATGCCGAGCAGCAGCGCGAGCGATGTCGTCTGCAGTGTGCGCATCACGTTCAGAAGACGAAGCGTTCCGGCTGCACCGCGTTGCGGAGCGACGCGATGCAGGTCTCGAACAACACCACGGTGCTGCAGGCGCCGGGCCCGGCGCTGGTGATGAGCCGCGCCTCCATGACCGGCGGCTCTCCCACCACGACGATCAGCCGGCCCCCGGGCCGCAGGGATTTCGGAAACGCGTCGGGCAGCACCGGCATCGAGCCGGTCACCACGATCGCGTCGTAGGGAGCGTAGCGGTCCCAGCCGCGCGCGGCGTCGCCGGTATCCAGCGTCACGTTCGCGATGCCGTGGGCGCGGAGATTGGCGCCGGCGGGCTGGATGAAATCCGGAATGATGTCCACGCTGTACACATGGCTGCCCAGGCTCGCGAGCAGCGCCGTCATGAAGCCGCTGCCCGTGCCGACCTCCAGGACCCGGTCCCCGGGCGCGAGCTGAAGCTCCTGCAGCATGCGCGCTTCGATCTTGGGCGCGAGCATCCTTTCGCCGTGCCCGAGCGGGATCTCCATGTCGGCGAAGGCGAGCGCGCGGTAGCGGGGCGGCACGTATTCCTCGCGCCGGACGCGCAGCAGGAGATCGAGCACGCGCGGGTCCAGCACCTCCCACGGCCGAATCTGCTGCTCGACCATGTTGAAGCGGGCGCGCTCGACGTCGAGTTGCGGGTTCACAGGGAAATTCATGGGGTTACGGTGCGCTGCGGCGGTTGCAATTATCCCACAATTCAATTAGCGTTAGGGCTACACGTTGGGGGTCCTGATTGCCTCGGGCAATCGGGTGAGAGACACCCTTTGAACCTGATGCGGGTAATGCCGTCGGAGGGAAGCGTGGCCGGGGATTCCCCCCTTCCATTGCTCCCCTCGCAGCATCCCCGAGGAGCGAACCATGAATGCCAACCCGAAGTTCCTGAGCGCGACCGCGCGCGTTGACGAAGCGGCGGTGAAGCCGCTGCCCAACTCGAGCAAGGTCTACATCGCGGGCTCGCGCCCCGACATCCGCGTGCCGATGCGCGAGATCCGCCAGTCGGACACGCCGCTCCATTCCGGCGCGGCCGCGGCGCGCTCCGAGCCCAACCCCCCGATCTTCGTCTACGACACATCGGGGCCGTACACGGATCCGGCGATGAAAATCGACATCCGGCGCGGCCTGGATCCCCTGCGCTTGGCGTGGGTCCTGGAGCGAAAGGACACCGAAGAGCTCGCGGGCCCCTCCTCGCAATATGGCGTGCAGCGCGCCGCCGATCCGAGGCTGGCGCACATGAGGTTCAATCTGGCCCGGAAGCCGCGGCGCGCGGTCTCGGGACGGAACGTGACGCAGATGCACTACGCGCGCCGCGGCGTGATCACGCCGGAGATGGAATTCATCGCGATCCGCGAGAACCAGCGCATGGACGCCCTCTCGGAGCTCCTGCGCCGGCAGCACCCGGGGCAGGCGTTCGGCGCGGCGATCCCGAGGGCGATCACGCCGGAATTCGTGCGCGACGAGGTCGCGCGCGGGCGCGCCATCATTCCCGCCAACATCAATCATCCGGAAACGGAGCCCATGATCATCGGGCGCAACTTCCTGGTGAAGATCAACGCCAACATCGGCAATTCCGCGGTTTCCTCGGGCATCCAGGAAGAAGTCGAGAAGATGACCTGGGCGATCCGCTGGGGCGGGGACACCGTGATGGACCTCTCCACCGGCAAGCACATCCACGAGACGCGCGAATGGATCATCCGCAACTCCCCCGTGCCGATCGGCACCGTGCCCATCTACCAGGCGCTGGAGAAGGTGGACGGGAAAGCCGAGGAGCTCACCTGGGAGATCTACCGCGATACGCTGATCGAGCAGTGCGAGCAGGGAGTGGACTACTTCACCGTCCACGCGGGCGTGAGGCTGCCCTACATCCCCCTCACCGCAAAGCGCATGACCGGCATCGTCTCGCGCGGGGGCTCGATCCTGGCGAAGTGGTGCCTCGCCCATCACAAGGAGAGCTTTCTCTACACGCATTTCGAGGAGATCTGCGAGATCCTGAAGGCCTACGACGTCTCCTTCTCGCTGGGGGACGGCCTGCGGCCCGGCTCGATCTATGACGCCAACGACGAGGCGCAGATCGCGGAGTTGAAGACGCTCGGCGAGTTGACCGACATCGCCTGGAAGCACGACGTGCAGGTGATGATCGAGGGGCCGGGGCACGTGCCCATGCAGCTCATCAAGGAGAACATGGAGCTCGAGCTCAGGTATTGCCGCGAGGCGCCGTTCTACACGCTCGGGCCGCTCACCACCGACATCGCGCCGGGCTACGATCACATCACGAGCGCGATCGGCGCGGCGATGATCGGCTGGTTCGGCACCGCGATGCTGTGCTACGTCACGCCGAAGGAGCACCTGGGGCTGCCGGACAAGGACGACGTCAAGGACGGCATCATCGCCTACAAGATCGCCGCCCACGCCGCCGACCTCGCCAAGGGCCATCCCGGCGCGCAGAGCCGCGACAACGCGCTGTCCAAGGCGCGCTTCGAGTTCCGCTGGGAGGACCAGTTCAACCTCGGCCTCGACCCCGACAAGGCGCGCCAGTTCCACGACGAGACGCTGCCGCAGGACGGCGCCAAGCTTGCGCATTTCTGCTCGATGTGCGGCCCACATTTCTGCTCGATGAAGATCACCCAGGACGTGCGCGACTATGCGCAAAAGCAGGGGGTCTCGGAGCAGGAGGCGCTCGCCAAGGGCATGGAGGAGAAGGCCCAGGAGTTCAAGGAGCACGGCGGCGAGATCTACACCCGGCTGTAGGATCGCCGGCCCGCGACGCGAAGCGGGCGGTTTGCCGGCGGTAATTGCCCGGCGGCAGTAACCTTTTGTTACATCCCCGCGTCCCGCGCATTGGGCGGGCGGCGGCACCTTCGTTACAATTTCCCCTCTAAACGGCTAGCCGGGCGGCGCGACCCGTTCTCGCCGCCCCCGATATGACGAAAAGGAAGGCCATCAGCCTGGTAATACTCGTCGCGGTCTTGACCGCGGGCGCGGCCGCGTACGGCTGGTGGGGCGCGCGCAATTCCTCGCCCGACTACCGCCTCGGAAAAGTCGAGCGTGGAAACCTCACGGCGGCCGTGTCGGTGACCGGCACGATCAATCCGGTTACGGCGGTGCAGATCGGCTCGCAGGTGTCGGGCCAGATCAAGGAGATCCACGTCGACTTCAACTCCGAGGTGAAGAAGGGGCAGATCATCGCGCGCATCGACCCCGAATCGTTCACGTTGCGGGTGAACCAGGCGATGGCGGATCTGGAGTCGGCGCGCGCCACCGTGCTCACCCAGCGCGCGAACGTGGCGGCGCTCAAGGCCGAAGTGTCGCGCGCCAAAGTCACGCTCGCCGATGC
>JBOIEM010000223.1:0-9602 GCA_050741115.1 Burkholderiales bacterium | reverse complement strand
ACCAGGAGGAGGCGCTGACGCTCTCCGACCGCATCGCGGTCTTCAGCCAGGGAAAGGTGTTCCAGGTCGGGCCGCCCAAGTCGCTCTACGAGCAGCCCGCCACCCGCTTTGTCGCCGATTTCATCGGGATCAACAACCTCGTCGACGGCACGGTGCGCTCCGCCGAGGGTCTGGACCGGAGCCTGCGCGTGGACACTCCCCTTGGAGAGATTGCGGCGGTTCACGACGTGCCGCTCAAGCCCGGGGACCGGTGCGTGGTCTGCATCCGCCCCGAGAACCTCGCGGTGAACGGCGCTCCCGGAGCGGGGCGCAATCATTTCAAGGGCCGCATCTCCTTTGCCGCGTACCTCGGAAACACCCTGCGCTACGACGTCGATCTGGGCGGCGGCGTCGTCTTCAAGGCCGATATCGGGGACCCGTGGCACCACGAGCAGTTCCGCCTGGGCACGGCGGTCGCGCTGAGCTGCCCGGTCGGCAGCACGCTCGCGATCCCGGCGGATTGACGCGCATGGCTGTTGCGCAAGCCGCCTTCGCCGTCAGGGGCCCCCGCGTCCCGGTGATATCCATGGTGGGGTTCGGCCTGATCTGGGCGTTCCTCATCCTCTTCCTGCTCTATCCGCTCACGCGCATCTTCTACGACGCCTTCACCAACGAGGCCGGCCAGTTCACGCTCGTCAATTTCCAGGAGTTCTTCACCGACCGCTTCTACCTGCGCTCGCTCTGGAACTCGATTGTGCTGGGGGTCGCGGCGGTCATCACGACCTCCGTGGTCGGGATTTCTGTCGCATTCCTGATCATCCGCTACGACTTTCCCGGCCGGAACCTCTTCGGCTACCTCACGATGCTGCCGATGATCCTGCCGCCGCTGGTGGGCGTGCTGGGCTTCATCTTCATCCTGGGGCGCGCGGGCACGGTGAACGTCATCCTCCACGAATGGTTCGGCCTGGACCACCCGATCAACTTCATGTACGGGATGCACGGGGTGCTGCTGGTCGAGACCGTGCACCTCTTCCCGCTGATGACGCTTTCCATCCTCGACTCGCTCTCCAAGGTGGATCCCGCGCTGGAGGAGGCCGCGCAGGGCATGGGGGCGCGGGGCTGGCGGCGGTTCTGGGACGTGACGCTTCCGCTCATGACGCCCGGCTACATCTCCGGGGCGCTGCTGGTCTTCATCTGGACCTTCGCCGATTTCGTCACGCCGCTCGTGGTCGGCGTGCAGGACCTCCTCGCGGTGCAGGCCTACCTCAACATCGTCCAGTTCGTCGACCGGCGCATCTTCCGCATGGGCATCGTGATCTCGGCGCTGATGGTCGTGTTCGCCATCGTCTTCGTGCTGGTGGCGCGCCATTACGTGGCGATCAAGGACTACAGCACGCTTGCCTACACGAAGGTGGAGCGGCGGCGGCTCGGGCCGGTGAAGCGCTGGCTGGCGGTCGGCTTCCTTGTGGCGCTGCTGTTCGTGTCCGCCGTGCCCCAGGTCGGCGTCGCGCTCGCGGCGGTCGGCAAGGGCTGGGCGCTGACGCCGTTCCCGGTCCATTACACCCTGGACTACTTCCGGCAGGTGAGCATCGAGACGCCCAAGTTCATCATCAATTCGCTGATGTTTTCGGGGCTGGCCGTGCTGATCTGCCTCGTCATCGGGGTGCCGATGGCGTGGATCATGGCGCGGACCCAAACGGCGGGGCGGGGTGCGATGGACGCGCTCACGACGCTGATCCTCGCCATCCCGGGCACCGCGATCGGCATTGCCTACATCCGCGCCTTCCACTATCCCCTGCCGGTCATCGACATCGCGCTGACCAGCATGTGGTTCGTCCTGCCGCTGGTGCTCGCTGTGCGCCGGCTTCCGTATACCGTCCGCGGCAGCTATTCCTCGCTCCTGCTCGTGCACAAGTCGATGGAGGAAGCCGCCGAGAACGTCGGCGCGACGAAGCTGCGGACCTTCCGCGACGTCACCATGCCGCTGGTATGGAAGGGGATACTCGTCGGCGCGCTGTTCTCCTTCATCATGTCGATCCAGGAAGCCTCCGCCACGCTGTTCCTGGTGCTCGGCGGCTGGGAGATGATCCCGATCGGGATCTTCACCTACTACATCGCGGGCTCGCACAGCCAGGCGGCTGCGCTCGGGGTCATCCTGATCGTGCTCTGCGCGGTGACGCTCTTTATCGTCAACCGCGTGGCGGGCGCGCGGGTCGGCGGGCTTTTCGGCTGACGGCGGGCGCCGTCGCGGGACTCTTCGCCAGGTCGGAGAATTCCGGGGCGTATTTCACGAGCGTGCCCGGCGGCGGCAGCGCGCCCGACTCGAGCTTGTACACCAGGAACGCGTCCCCCGCATCGAACTCGCTGCGCAGGCCGTATTTCGTCGCGGGCGCGAATCCAAACCGGGTGTAATAGGGCGGGTCCCCGATCACGACGACGAAGCCGGCCCCCCAACGGTGGCACTCGGCAAGCCCGTTCTGGATGAGCCGCCGGCCCACCCCATGGTGCTCGTGGTCCGGCATCACGGCCAAGGGCGCGAGTCCCAGCCCCACGGTGCCCGCCAGCGGCTCGAGCGCAATCGGGCTGAAAAGGATATGGCCGACGATGCTGTCCCCGTCCACCGCGACGAGCGCGATCACCGCCTTGCCGCCGGCGCGCAGGCGCTCGACCAGGTCCGCCTCAGCCGGAGTGGGAAAGGCGGTCACGTGGACGCGGCGGACGGCGGCCGCGTCCCCCTCCCGCTCGGGCCGGATCAATTCCATTTATTCCCCGGAGCCATGGCATTACCCAGGCAGTTTGCCGCGCGCCTGTGCCGCAGTCGTGACGAATGCTCTTGCCAAACGATTGAGCCGTATATTACGCTGACAAGGCATTGATCGGGAAGGAAACCCCGTGGCAAAGGTCGCGGTTTTCAATCAAAAAGGGGGCGTCGGGAAGACGACGACCGCGCTCAACCTCGCGGCTCTGCTTGCCCGGCGCGGGTCCGATCCGCTGCTGATCGACCTCGATCCGCAGGCCCATCTCACCTCCATCTGCGATGCCGCCGTGTCGGCATCCGAGCGCAGCCTCTACGGCTACTACGCGGTCGGGGCGTCGCTCGCCGGGCTGATCAAATTCGCCGGCGGCGGGCTGAAGATCATTCCCTCGCACCTCGACCTCGCGAAAGTGGACACGCAATTCGGCAAGGGCCCGAACGTCCTCAACCGCCTCAACTACGGCATCCTGAAGGAGAACCTCAATACCGACCGTCCGATCATCATGGACGCCTGTCCCATGCTCGGGGTGCTGTCCCTGAACGGCGTGTTCGCGGCGGACCGGGTGCTGGTGCCGATTTCGACCGATTTCCTGGCGATCAAGGGGGCCTTGCAGACCGAGCGGACACTCAAGGCCCTCGAGCAGGTCCTCAAGAAGCGGCTCGAGCGGCGCTATGTCCTGACGCGTTTCGACACCCGGCGGCGCATGTCCTGGGCCATCGACCGGCAGCTGAGAGAGCGCTTCGGCTCCGAGGTGTGCGCAACGCGCATCGCCGAAAACGTCAGCCTCGCGGAGAGCCCGTTCCATAATCGCAGCGTGTTCGGGCATGCCCCCGACAGCCGCGGCGCCCAGGATTACACGGCGCTGGTAGACGAGCTACAGGCCTGCGATTTCCTGCAGTAGCCGCCGAATCCTGGATCCGGAATCCCGGATCCTAGGGTTTTTGTTCCTGCTTGTTGATCAGCCCGACCACGTCCTCCAGGTCGAGGCCCTCTTTCCTGAGGGTCGGCGTGATCTCGTGGCACTCCAGGATCTCGCAATAGCGGTAGATCTGCCTGATCTTCTGCTCGGCCTCGTCCCGGTCGCGCGCCTGCACCTGGAGGTTTTCCACCACCGAGCCGCCGCGGGTCCTGATCTTGAAGCCGTACTTGTTCATTTACCCCTCTATCGTATCCCGTCGCTTGTCACTCGTCAGCCGTCACTCAGTTTCCGTCCGCTCGAAACGTCTCGCGGTAACGCCTGAATTTCTGGACGTAATGGTCCGAGGCGGAGTTGATCCTGCGGATCTCCTCCTCCGAAAGTTGCCGCACCACCTTGCCCGGGGAGCCGATGACGAGGGAGCCGTCGGGGATCTCCTTGCCTTCGGCGATCAGCGCGTTGGCGCCGATCAGGCAGTTGCGGCCGACCTTCGCGCCGTTCAGGATCACCGCCTTGATGCCGATCAGGCTGCCGTCGCCGATGGTGCAGCCGTGCAGCATCGCCATGTGGCCGACGCTCACGTTTTTCCCGATGGTGATGGGGACGCCCGGGTCCGCGTGCAGCACGCACCCGTCCTGGAGCTGCGAGTTTTCGCCGATGGTGATCGTGTCGTTGTCCCCGCGCACGATGCAGCCGAACCAGACGCTGGCGTTGGGCTCGAGCACCACCGAGCCGATCACGACCGCGTCCGGCGCGATCCAGTAGTCGCCCTTGCAAACGACCTTGCGGTGCTCGAACGCGTACTTCACAGGAGCGGCACGATCAGCAGCGCGACGATGTTGATGATCTTGATGAGCGGGTTCACCGCCGGGCCCGCGGTGTCCTTGTAGGGATCGCCGACCGTGTCGCCGGTCACCGCCGCTTTGTGGGCATCGGAGCCCTTGCCGCCGTGATTGCCGTCCTCGATGTACTTCTTGGCATTGTCCCACGCGCCCCCGCCGGTCGTCATCGAGATCGCGACGAACAGCCCGGTGACGATCGTGCCCATCAGCACGCCGCCCAGCGCTTTCACGCCGGCGCCGGGCCCCATCAGCCAGTTCATGCCGAACGCGACCGCGATCGGCACCAGCACCGGCAGGAGCGATGGCACCATCATCTCCTTGATCGCGGCGCGGGTGAGCATGTCCACCGCGCGCGAGTAATCCGGCTTGGCGGTGCCTTCCATGATGCCCTTGATCTCCTTGAACTGGCGGCGCACCTCGACCACCACCGAGCCGGCGGCGCGGCCGACGGCTTCCATCGCCATCGCGCCGAAGAGGTAGGGCACCAGCCCGCCGATAAAGAGCCCGATCACCACCGCCGGGTCGGAGAGATCGAAGCTCAGCACGCGGCCCGCGGCCTCGAGGGCGTGGGTGTAATCGGCGAACAACACCAGCGCGGCCAGTCCCGCGGAACCGATGGCGTAGCCCTTGGTCACGGCCTTGGTGGTATTGCCGACGGCGTCCAGGGGATCGGTGATGGCGCGCACCTCCTTTGGCAGCTTGGCCATCTCGGCGATGCCGCCGGCGTTGTCGGTGATCGGGCCGTAGGCGTCGAGCGCGACGATCATGCCGGTCATCGAGAGCATGCCGGTCGCGGCGATCGCGAGCCCGTAAAGGCCGGCGATCTGGTAGGCGGCGAAAATGCCGGCGCACACCGCCAGCACCGGCCAGGCGGTGGCCTTCATCGAGACGCCGAGGCCGGCAATGATGTTGGTCGCGTGGCCGGTCGTGGAGGCCGCCGCGATGTGGCGCACCGGCTGGAACTCGGTGGCGGTGTAGTACTCGGTGATGACCACCATGAGCGCCGTGAGCACCAGTCCCACCAGCGACGCGGCGAAGAGCCTGAGCGGCGTCAGCTCCGCGTACTGGGCACTGATGTTCCCCATCATGGCGTAGGTGACGATGGCGAAACCGATCGCGGCGACGATACCCGAGACGATCAGGCCCTTGTAGAGCGCGTTCATGATCTTGCCGCCGGGCGTGGCCTTGACGAAATAGCAGCCGATGATGGAGGCGATGATCGAGGCGCCGCCCAGCGCGAGCGGGTAGGCGACCGCGAGGGGCGCCACTGCTGGCTTTGACAGCAGCAGCGCGCCGAGCAGCATGGTGGCGATGATGGTGACCGCATAAGTCTCGAACAGGTCCGCCGCCATGCCGGCGCAGTCGCCGACGTTGTCGCCCACGTTGTCGGCGATCACCGCGGGATTACGCGGATCGTCCTCGGGGATGCCGGCCTCGACCTTGCCGACGAGATCGGCCCCGACGTCCGCGCCCTTGGTGAAGATGCCGCCGCCGAGACGCGCGAAGATCGAGATCAGCGAGCCGCCGAAGGCGAGCCCGACGAGGGGCTCGAGGATCTTCGTGATGGACGCGCCGTGGGCGGCGGACTCGAGCAACACCCAGTAGAACCCCGTCACCCCGAGGAGCCCCAGGCCCACCACCAGCATGCCGGTGATGGCGCCGCCGCGGAAGGCGAGGGCAAGCGCCTCGTTCAGGCCGCTGCGCGCGGCCTCCGCGGTGCGCACGTTGGCGCGCACCGAGACGTTCATTCCGATGTAGCCCGCGAGTCCGGACAGGATGGCGCCGATGGCGAAGCCGACCGCGGTCGTCCACGACCCGAGCCCCACGCCGATGAGGATGAAGAGCACGACGCCGACGATGCCGATCGTCCGGTACTGGCGGTTGAGGTAGGCGGTCGCACCCTGCTGCACGGCGGCCGCGATCTCCTGCATGCGGGCGCTGCCGGCCGGACGGGAGAGAACGGACCTGATCCAGAGCCCGCCGGTGGCGAGGGCGGCGATCGCGCAGATCAGTGCAAACAACAGACCATATGACATGACCACTCCCCTAATTGGCTATTCGGTTTTCTTCAGATCTTGAAGGCGGTGTTCAGCTTCTTCCGCACCGGGAGGTTCCTGAGCTTCACGTACGCCGGTAGCCCGCCGCGGTAGGGCGGGTAATCCTCGCCCAGCACCAGCGGCTCCAGGTACTGGCGGCATTTCGCCGTGATGTGAAAGCCGTCCTCGGTGATGTAGTCGCGCGGCATCATCTTCTCGTGATTGGCGATTTCCTTCAGATCCGCAACGCCGATCGCCCAGCGATAGGGCTTGCTCGATCTCCTCACGATGATGGGCATGACGCCGCTGCGGCCCTTGACTGCCAGCTCGACGGCGGCCTTGCCCACCGCGTAGGACTGCAGCGCGTCGGTCTTCGACGCGATGTGGCGCGCCGAGCGCTGCAGGTAGTCGGCCACCGCCCAGTGGTATTTTTGCTTGAGCTTGTCCTGGACGAGCTGCGCGATCAGCGGCGCAACGCCGCCGAGCTGCGCATGGCCGAAGGCGTCGCGCAGCCCGGATTCGGAAAGGAACTTGCCGTCCGGCCGGCGCAGGCCCTCGGACACGGCGACGGCGCAGTAGCCGAACTTCGCGATCGTCTCGGTGACCCGGGCGAGGAAGCGCTCCTCGTCGAACAGAATCTCGGGAAACAGCAGGATGTGGGGCGCCTCGCCCGCCTTGTCCTGGGCGAGGCCGCACCCCGCGGTGATCCACCCCGCGTGCCGTCCCATCACCTCGAGGATGAAGACGCGGGTCGAGGTGCGCGCCATGGAGGCGACGTCGTAGCCGGCTTCGCGGATGCTGGTGGCGACATACTTGGCGACCGATCCAAAGCCCGGGCAGCAGTCGGTGAGCGCGAGATCGTTGTCCACGGTCTTGGGGATGCCGACGCAGACGAGCGGATAGCCCAGCATCTGCGCGACCTGCGACATCTTGTACGACGTATCCGCGGAATCGTTCCCGCCGTTGTAGAGGAAATAGCCGATATCGTGCGCCCGGAACACCTCGATCAGCCGCTCATACTGGGCGCGGCTTTCCTCCGGGCTCTTCAGCTTGTAGCGGCACGAGCCGAACGCTCCGCCCGGCGTATGGCGCAGCGCGCGGATCGCCGCCGCCGGCTCCCGCGAGGTGTCGATGAGATCCTCGGTCAGCGCGCCGATGATGCCGTCGCGCCCGGCGTAGAGCTTCCCGATCCTGCTCTTGTGCTTGCGCGAGGTCTCGATGACGGCGCAGGCGGTGGCGTTGATCGTCGCGGTCACGCCCCCGGACTGGGCGTAGAAGGCGTTCTTCCTTGTCATACCGCTAGACGGCGGCCACGGAGATCACGGAGAAAACCCGGAGTTCAGAAAAGGCGGATTCTACCACTCACGATCAGTGCTTCTCGTCGAGCGCCGCGAATATCAGGTCGCGCACCTCCTCGACGCTGCCGCTGCCGTCCACGTTGACGTAGCGGGGCGCGTGCGGATCGCCGCTGCGCCACCACTGCGCGTAATAGTCCGTCAGCGGCCGGGACTGCTCGTGGTAGGTCGCAATGCGCTGCCTGACCGTTTCCTCGCGGTCGTCGCGCCGCTGCACCAGGCTCTCGCCGGTGACGTCGTCCTTGCCGGGCACCCGGGGAGGATTGAACACGACGTGGTAGGTGCGCCCCGAGGCCGGATGCACGCGTCGCCCGCTGAGACGCCGCAGGATCTCCGCGTCGCTCACGTCGATGTTCACCACGAAATCGACCTCGATTCCCGACCGGCGCAGCGCCTCGGCCTGCGGGAGGGTGCGGGGAAAGCCGTCGAAGATGAAGCCGCTCGCGCAATCCGGCTCGGTGACGCGCTCCTTGATGACCGCGATCATGACGTCGTCCGGGACCAGCGCGCCGCGGTCTATGTAGCTTCTCGCCTGCACGCCGAGCGGGGTGCCGTCCTTGATCTCGCCGCGCAGCATGTCACCGGTCGAGATCTGCGGAATGCCGTATCGCTCGGTCAGGAAGCGCGCCTGCGTGCCCTTGCCGGCACCGGGCATGCCCAGAAGTATTATTCTCATGGCATAGTCACGGGCAGCGACCGGGCAATGTATCACCGATCCCGACTGCGCAACAACGCGGGCGGGCGCTCATCCGAAGCGGCGTCGGATGCGCTTCAGATCGGCGGGCGTGTCCACTCCGGGATGCGGCGCCGCGCGCGTGACCTCGCAGTGTATGCGATGGCCGTGGGCGAGCGCGCGCAGCTGCTCGAGCGCCTCGAAGCGCTCGATCGCCGCCGGCAGGAGCCAGGCATAGCGCCTGAGGAAGGCTGCGCGGTAGGCGTAGATCCCGACATGGCGATAGACCGGGAGCCCTGGCGGGACGCGTGATATGCCGCGTGTAAAAGCGTCCCGCGCGTAAGGAACAGGTGCGCGGCTGAAATAGAGCGCGTAGCCCTCGCGGTCGAGCACCGCTTTCACCACGTTCGGGTTCTCGATGTCGGCGGGGTCGCGGATCGGGTGGCAGGCGGTCGCGATGCTGGCCTCGGTGTTTCGCGCGAGATCGGCCGCCACCGCGCGGATCAGAGACGGCTCGATCAGCGGCTCGTCGCCCTGGACGTTCACCACGATGTGCTTCGGGGGATAGCGGCGCTTGACGGCGACCTCGGCGATGCGGTCGGTGCCCGTCTCGTGCCGCGCCTGCGTCATGACCGCCCGGCAGCCATGGCGCGCGGCGGCATCTGCAATGCGGACGTCATCCGTCGCGATGAGCACTTCGCTGGCACCGCTGCGCGCCGCGCGTTCCGCGACGCGTACCACCATCGGCTTGCCGCCGAAATCCGCGAGCGGCTTGCCCGGAAAGCGGGTAGAGGCGTAGCGGGCGGGAATGATGACGGTGAACTTCATCGTGAGGGGTGAGGGGTGAGGAGAGAGGAGAGGTTGGGTTCGCACCTCACTCCTTACTCCTCACACCTCACTGAACTTCCTCCTCCGGAGGAAGTTTGCGCGCCTCGTCTTCGAGCATCACCGGGATGCCGTCCTGGACAGGGTAGGCGAGGCGGCAGGGCCTGCACACGAGCTCGGCCTGCGGCTTCCTGTGCACCAGCGGCCCCTTGCACAGCGG
>JBOIEM010000222.1:0-22315 GCA_050741115.1 Burkholderiales bacterium | reverse complement strand
GCGCCGCCGGTGAGCACGGCGCTCTCGATTCCACTGAGCCCGAACACATCGGTTGCGACGGTCAGCTGCGTATTGGTCAGCGTCATGTTCGCGTCGCGCGTGACGTGGACGGTGTCCGTGTTGCCCTGACCGTTGATGGTGTAGGTTCCGGCCCCCGTCTTCGCGCTCAGCGTGATGTCGTCGTTTCCGGCGCCGGCGTTGATCGTCACGTTTGCGTCGAACAGGGAGTCAAGCGCGCTGAGGGTGAGCGTGTCGGCGCCGTCTTCGAGGTTGACCGTGAGCGAGGTCGCGGGGGTGGCGAACGTGTGGGTCTCGAAGGTGGCATTGCCGCTTCGTAGCCTCGATATGCCGTTCGCGGCGACCCCGTCGTCCTCGAGGAAAGCCACCTCATCCGCCCCGGTGAGGTTCAGGACGAGGTTACCGGCGGCGCTGCCCGTCGTGTCGACGGGCTCCAGCCCGGAGTAGGTGATGCCGGCTCCATCGAGCGTGACGCTCCCCGAGTCTGGTCCCGTTGGCGAGAAAACGATGGTGGTGTACGAGCCGAGGATGACCAGGCTGTCGAAGCCTCCGGCCCCGCCGTCGGCAACGCCGCTCAGGTTTCCCGAGGCCGCGAAGACGAACGTGTCCTCGTTGTCCGCTGCGCCTTGGAGGTTCTCGACGCCGCTGAAGCTCACCGCGCCCGCGGAGCCGGAATTCGCGCCGGTGATATTCCAGATCGTGTTCTCTGCCGGGCCCCTCAGCGCGTCGTTCCCCGCCCCGCCGTCGAAAAGGACATTGATCTGGTGCGGCGTGGCGCCGCTGTTGAAATCGATGATGAGCGAATCGTTGAGGTCGCCGCCGCTCAGCGTAACGTTGATGTCCTCGTCGAGCGCTTCCTGGCCGAGCACGGCGTTCGACTCGTTGTCGAGGAGTTGCAGCATCTGCGTTCCGTCGACGTCGGCGATCCTGAGCGCTGCGTCGAGAACCGCGCCGGAAGCGGCGGCATAGTTGATGTCCGCCGAGAGCAGCAGCCTTGGTTCGAGGGATTCGAGACGCACCGCCGGGCCGCGGCGCGATTTCAACTCTTCACCGAGAGTTCCGGACTTGCGCCACTGCGCGAGCCGCCGGAAGCCATTTGCGACCGGTCCCCAGAAAATCTCGGGGAGCATCGGCATGCGCAACCGTGTTGGCCGGTTTTCCGCCGATGCGTGTGCGCGGGAGTTCATAACAGATCACCCGCGCGGCAGGGTGCCGCGTGGAGACTAACCCGCGGGAAAACCATCGTATTCGGGAAGGTCGATGCGATTCCGGTGATCGCAGCGCCATCAACCAGTACTCGTGTGGCCGACACGATACTGTCTATCCCCCTCAAAAACCATCAATCTGAAGCGCCGTGTTCCGCAATGCTCCCGCGCTCCGCACCCCATGCTCGAGGCGCGGCCACGACGCTTACCGCATTTTTTTGTTTCTTCTAGTCCCGCTTGTTCTTGCTTTTGGGCGAAGCCGTCTTGATAGCCCCGGAAATCCTACCAAGACGTTGTGACAGTTTTCAGAAGGCATCCTACCATCAAGTCCGTGCAATTGGACATGTCTTTGCGGAGCAGAAGCGGGCGCGAAATTCGTACGCCAACATCCTTAGAGCTTGCTCCTAGATACCATGGGATGAATCTCCCAGAGCGCTTGCTGCTGGGATGCATCATGACGCGCCGCAAAATTACGGCAGTACCGTCCCCACTTTCAATAGGTTGCGTCTACAACTTCGCGTGAGTTCGCGGAGATTCGAATGACGACACAAGCCATTGCGGTCGTGTCGGGCGGAAAGATATGGTCGGGGCGGTGAGATTTGAACTCACGACCACCGGCACCCCATGCCGGTACGCTACCAGACTGCGCTACGCCCCGAGGGATGAAATTATATCAGCCGGGATTGCAGCCCGGCCGCACTGGAAAGGGAAAACGGCGACGGCGCGGCGGCCTCAGCCGCGCAGCACTTCGATGACGCTCTTGATTTCCTTGCGCAACATCGCGAGATTCGCGCGCGGACCGCGGGCGGCCCGCGCCGGCTCCGACACCAGCTCGTCGAGCCGGTTGCGCGCGCCGCTGATGGTGAAGCCCTGGTCGTAGAGCAGCTCGCGGATGCGGCGGATGAGCAGCACCTCGTGGTGCTGGTAGTAGCGCCGGTTGCCGCGCCGCTTGACCGGCTTCAGCTGGGTGAATTCCTGCTCCCAGTAGCGCAGCACGTGCGGCTTCACGCCGCACAGCTCGCTCACTTCGCCGATGGTGAAGTAGCGCTTCGCCGGAATCGGCGGCAGCTGCGTTCGCGGGCTATGACTTGCTTCCATGGTAGTTCTGCTCCACCATCGCCTTCAGCTTCTGCGACGCGTGGAACGTCACGACGCGGCGCGCGGTGATCGGGATCTCCTCGCCCGTCTTGGGGTTCCTGCCGGGACGCTGCGGCTTGTCGCGCAGCTGAAAGTTGCCGAAGCCGGAGAGCTTCACGCCCTGCCCGTGCTCGAGCGCCGTGCGCACTTCCTCGAAGAAGGACTCCACCATGTCCTTGGCTTCGCGCTTGTTGAACCCGACCTTCTCGAACAGAAGGTCCGCCAGCTCGGCCTTGGTCAACGTCATGCTGTCCCCTTTCAACGGAGTTTCGCGTTGAATTGCTGCTGCAGTACCCGGCGTAGTTGTGAGACGGCGGATTCGATTTCCGCGTCGGTTAGGGTCCTGCGAGTATCCTGCAATAACACCCTGAATGCAAGACTCTTTTTGCCCGCTTCTACACCCGTTCCGCGGTAGATGTCAAACACGCCGATATCCACCACGATCGCCGGTTGTTGCCGGCGTAGTGCCTCCAGAACCTCCCCATAGTCGATTTTCTCGTCGACGATGGCGGCGATGTCGCGGCGCACCGGCGGGAATTTCGACGTCTCGCGGTACCGCGGCAGGCCCCGCTCGCAGAACGCTTCGTAGTCGAGCTCGAACAGGACCGGGACGAGCGGCAAATCATACTTCCGCTGCCAGCGCGGGTGCAATTCCCCGATCCAGCCCGCGGTCGCGCCCCGGACGACGATCCGCGCCGACTTGCCCGGGTGCAGCGCGGGGTGCTCCGCCGGATGGAACTCGCCGGTGAGCGGCGCGAGCGCCGCCTCGACGTCGCTCTTGATGTCGAAGAAATCAGCGGGACGCCCCTTGAGTCCCCATTGCTCGTGGCGGGCGTCTCCGTAGGAGATCCCCCCTATCCGCAGGGGCTGGCGATAGCCGCCCGATGCATCCGTCATGAAGCAACGGCCGGCTTCGAACAGGCGGGCGCGCGCCTGCTTGCGGTTGAGATTCTGGACCAGGCAGGCGACGAGGCCTCCGGCCAGCGTCGAGCGCATGACGCCCATCTGGCTCGAAATCGGGTTGGTAAGCGCCACCGGCGCGGCGTTGCCCGCAAGATCCGCCTCCCACGACGCGTCGACGAAGCTGTAGCTCACGATCTCCTGGTAGTCGCGCGCAACGAGCAACCCGCGGATCGCGGCGATATCGCGCCGGCCTTCCGGCAGCGGCGGCAGGGTGGGCCGCGCCGCCGGGAGCGTGGCCGGAATCCGGTCGTAGCCGTGGATGCGCCCCAGCTCCTCGATCAGATCCTCCTCGATCGCGATGTCGAAGCGGTGGCTGGGCGGCGTCACCCGGAATTCCCCTTCCGCCGCCGAGAACTCGAAGCGCAGCCGGCGCAGGATGTCGCCGACCTGGATGCCGTCGAGCTTGACGCCGAGCAGGCGCTCGACGCGCGCGAGACGCAGGCGCACCGGTTCGCGCGCCGGAAGCGCCGCGCGCGCTTCGGTCACCGGACCCGCGGCGCCCCCGCAGATCTCGATCGCGAGCTGCGTCGCGCGCTCGAGCGCCGCCAGCGTCCCCGCGAAATCGACTCCCCGCTCGAAGCGATACGAGGAATCGGAGGTGAAATTGAGCAGGCGGGTCTTGCCCGCGATCGCCTCCGGGCTGAAAAACGCGCTCTCGAGGAAGACGACGCGCGTCGTTTCGGTCACCGAAGTATCGAGCCCCCCCATGATGCCCGCCAGCGCCACCGCCTTCGCGTCGTCGGCGATCACGACGAACCCCGCGTCGAGCGCCCGCGCCTCGCCGTTGAGGAGCGTCAGCTTCTCTCCCGCTCCTGCATGCCGCACCCGGATGCCGCCTTCGAGCTTCTCCGCGTCGAACGCGTGCAGCGGCTGGCCGAGCTCAAGCATCACGTAGTTGGTGATATCCACCAGCGCGCTGACCGGACGGAGCCCGCTCGCCGCGAGCCGGCGCGCCATCCATTCCGGCGTCGCCGCGCTCGCATTGACCCCGCGCACGATCCGGCCGCAGTAACGCGGGCAGGCCTGGGGCGCCTCGAGGGCGACGTTCAGGCGGTCGGCGATCGTCGCGCGCACCGCCTTGACTTCCGGCGGGTTGAGCGGCGCACCGGTCACCGCGGCCACCTCGCGCGCGATCCCCGAGATGCTCAGGCAATCGCCGCGGTTGGGCGTGGGCTTGGTCGTGAACAGCCAGTCGTCGCGATCCGGCTCGATTCCCTCCACGTCGAGGCCACCCATGGACAGCGCGTCGGCGAGCTCACGCGCGGCGAGCGGCGGGTTGACGAAGGTGCGAAGCCAGCTATCGGAAAATTTCATTTGCGGCTTGCCGGCTAATTGAATTGCTTGAGGAACGCGAGGTCGTTCTCGAAGAACAGCCGCAGATCGCTCACTCCGTAGCGCAGCATTGTGAGCCGGTCGGGACCCAGCCCGAAGGCGAACCCCTGGAATTTCTCGCTGTCGACGTCCACGTTCCTCAGCACGTTGGGATGGACCATGCCGGCGCCGCCCATTTCGAGCCAGTCGTCGCCGAAACTCAGGTCGATCTCGGCGGACGGCTCGGTGAAAGGAAAGAACGAGGGCCGGAAGCGCACCTTCAGGTCCTCGCGCTCGAAGAACCTCCTGAGGAACTCGACCAACACGCCCTTCAGGTCGGCGAAGGTGATGCGCTCGTCGAGCCACACGCCCTCGACCTGGTGGAACATCGGCGAGTGCGTGGCGTCGTAGTCGCGCCGGTAGACACGTCCCGGCGCGATGATCTTGACCGGCGGGCGGTGGCTCTCGAGATAGCGGATCTGGATGGGTGAAGTGTGGGTGCGCAGCAGATGCCGGCCGTCGGCCAGGTAGAACGTATCGTGCATCGAGCGCGCGGGATGGTTCTCCGGCTGATTCAACGCCGTGAAGTTGTAGTAATCGGTTTCGATCTCGGGGCCGTCCGCCACCTCGAAGCCGAGCGAGCGGAACAGCGCCTCGATGCGCTCCATCGTGCGCGTCACGGGATGAAGCCCGCCCACCGCGAGGCCGCGCCCCGGCAGCGTCACGTCGAGGGCGTCCTGGCGCAGGCTCGCTTCGAGCTTGCGCGACTGGATGCGGCTGCGCTGCTCGGCGAGCGACGCTTCCAGCCTCTCCTTCGCGGCGTTGACCCGGCTGCCGAACTCCGGCCGCTCCGCGGCCGGCAGCTTCGACAGCCCCCTCAGCAGCTGGGTCAGCGCGCCGGACTTGCCGAGATAGCGCGCCTTGGCGCGCTCGAGCTCGGCGGCATCCTCGATGGCCGCGAATGCCGCGAGCGCTTCCTTCACGAGTGCGTCGACGTCCTGCATGGCGGAAATTCGGGATCCAGTCCCGAGCGGCGAGCCCCGATTCCCTGATCCAGGGCCCCGGGCCTCAGGCCCCCCTGCTGCTTTCAGGTTGCGAGACCGGCCCTCGCCTTCTCGACGAACTTCGAGAACGCCGGCTTGTCGAGCACTGCGATGTCCGCCAGCACCTTGCGATCGACTGCCACCGCCGCCCGCTTCAACCCGTTCATGAACCGGCTGTAGGAGAGACCGTGCTCCCGCGCCGCGGCGTTGATGCGCGCGATCCACAGCGCGCGGAACTCGCCTTTGCGGTCGCGGCGGTCTCGATAGGCGTACTGCCCGGCCCGCATCACCGCTTCGTTCGCGATGCGGAACACGTTCTTGCGGCGGCCGCGATAGCCCTTGGCGCGCCGCAGGACCTTCTTGTGGGCGGCGCGGGCGATGACGCCGCGCTTGACTCGTGGCATGGCGGTCTCCTAATAGGGAAGCATCAGGCGCACCGCGGAGCGGTTTGCCGAGTGCACCACGGTGGAGCCGCGCAGATGCCGCTTGCGCTTGGTGTTCTTCTTCGTGAGGATGTGGCGCAGGTAGGCCTGGCTGCGCTTGATCCCGCCGCCGGGTAGCTTCCTGAAGCGCTTGGCGGCGGCGCGTTTCGTCTTCAACTTGGGCATGACGATACCTCTCGTTCGAGCGCCGGGTGCCTGCCTCGGCGGCAGGGCTTCGGGGACCCGGGCACCTACTTCTTTTCGATCTCTGCCGCCGCTTCCGCAGCGACCTTGGCGGCGGCCGGCTTACCCGCTGCCGCCGCCTTCTTCTGTGCTGCCGCTGCCGGCTTCGCCGCGGCCTTCTGGGGAGCCTTACCCCCCTTCTTCGGTGCCAGCACCATGATGAGCTGGCGGCCTTCCATCTTCGGATACTGCTCGACCGTGCTGTACTGCGCGAGATCGTTTCTCACCCTCTCGATCAACCGCACCCCCAGCTCCTGGTGCGCCATTTCGCGCCCACGGTAGCGCAGCGTCACTTTCGCCTTGTCGCCCTCCTGCAGGAAACGCGTGAGGTTCCGCAGCTTGATCTTGTAGTCGCCCTCGTCGGTACCGGGACGGAACTTGATTTCCTTGACGACGATCTGCTTCTGCCTGAGCTTCGCCTCGTGCCGCTTCTTGGCCTCGCGGTACTTGAATTTCCCGTAATCCATGACGCGGCATACGGGCGGGTTTGCCGTCGGTGCGATCTCGACGAGATCGAGCTCGGCGTCCTCGGCGAGCTTGTTGGCGGCGGCCAGGCTCAGTACGCCGACCTGCTCGCCGTTGGCTCCGATCACGCGGACTTCCGGCGCGCTGATTTCAGCGTTGATCCGCGGTTCCTTTTCCTGTGCGATGTAGCGCTCCCTCGATCCGGTTACTCGCGCGCCGCGCGGCCCAGCCGGGCTTCTTCGGCCCGCAGCCTGGAGACGAAATCGGCCAGACTCATCTGGCCGAGATCCTCGCCCTTGCGGGTCCGCACGGCAACCTTTTCCGCCGCCACTTCCTGATCGCCCACGATGATCTGGTAGGGCAGCTTCTGCAGACTATGTTCCCGAATCTTATAGGAAATTTTCTCGTTCCTCAAGTCGGTGACGGCGCGCAGCCCGGCCCGCTTCAGCTCGCCAGCGACGCGTTCGGCGTACGCTGCCTGGCGCTCGGTGATGTTCATCACGACCGCCTGGACCGGGGCGAGCCAGAGCGGCATCGCGCCCGCGGTGTGCTCAATCAATATCGCGATGAAGCGCTCGAAGGAGCCGAGGATCGCCCGGTGCAGCATGACCGGCGTGTGGCGCGCGTTGTCCTCGCCCACGTATTCCGCCCCGAGCCGCTCCGGCATCGAGAAATCGAGCTGCATGGTGCCGCATTGCCACACGCGCCCCAGGCTGTCCTTCAGGGAAAACTCGATCTTCGGCCCGTAGAACGCGCCCTCCCCCGGCTGCAGCTCGTAGGCCATCGCCCTATGCTCGAGCGCGAGCTTCAGGGCGGCTTCGGCCTTGTCCCACTGCGCATCGGTGCCAACGCGCTTCGGCGGCCGGGTGGACAACTTGACCAGGACCTCCTCGAACCCGAAATCCGAGTAGACCCGCTGCAGGAGGTCGATGAAGCGGATCACCTCGGGCTCGACCTGTGCCTCGGTGCAGAAGATGTGCGCGTCGTCCTGGGTGAAGCTGCGCACGCGCATCAACCCGTGCAGCGCTCCGGAGGGCTCGTTGCGGTGGCAGGAGCCGAACTCCGCGAGCCGCAGCGGGAGGTCGCGGTAGCTCTTCAGCCCCTGGTTGAAGATCTGGACGTGCCCCGGGCAGTTCATCGGCTTCACCGCGTAGTCGCGCGACTCGGATTCGGTGAAAAACATGTTCTCGCGGAAATTGTCCCAGTGGCCCGAGCGCTTCCACAGCGCGACATCGAGCACCTGCGGCGTCCGCACCTCGAGATAGCCGCTCTCCTCCAGCACGCGGCGCATGTACTGCTCGATGCGCTGCCAGATCACCCAGCCCTTGGGGTGCCAGAACACCATGCCGGGCGCCTCGTCCTGGGTGTGGAACAACTCGAGTTGCCGGCCGAGCCGGCGGTGATCGCGCTTTTCGGCCTCCTCGAGGCGGTGGAGGTACGCGTCCTGATCCTCCTGTTTCGACCACGCCGTGCCGTAGATCCGCTGCAGCATCTCATTCTTTGAGTCGCCCCGCCAATACGCGCCCGCGACCTTCAGCAGCTTGAATACTTTCAGCTTGCCCGTGGACGGTACGTGGGGCCCGCGGCAGAGATCCACGAAATTGTCCTGGCGATAGAGCGAGATCGCCTCGCCGTCCGGGATCGCCGCGATGATCTCCGCCTTGTAGCGCTCGCCCAGGTCGCGAAAGAGCTTCACCGCCGCAGCGCGCGGCATGACCTGGCGCTCCACCTTGAGGTCGCGCCGCGCGATTTCCGCCATGCGCTTCTCGAGGGCGGCAAGATCCTCCGGCGTAAACGGGCGCTTGAACGAAAAATCATAGTAGAAGCCGTCCTCGATCACCGGGCCGATGGTGACCTGGGCGTCCGGATAGAGCTCCTTCACCGCGTGCGCGAGCAGGTGCGCAGTGGAATGGCGCAGGACCTCGATGCCGTCGCGGTCCTTGTCGGTGACGATCGCGACTTCCGCGTCCGCCTCGACGCGAAACGACGTATCGACGAGCTTTCCGTTCACCCTGCCGGCGAGCGCGGCGCGCGCGAGCCCCGGGCCGATCGCCTGGGCGATCTCGGCCACGGTCACCGCGCGGTCAAATTTCCTGACCGAGCCGTCGGGTAAACGAATGTCCGGCATAATTGAACGTGGTGCAAAAATAGTTCCGCGCGTTGAACGGCGATGAGGGTACGACAGCCGAAGCTCCCGTTCCCTGGGCGTCCGTTCGAACGCGCGGAGTTAAACCGGCGCATCGCGTCCGGCTTTAACAACTGGTAGGCGCGATTGGAATCGAACCAACGACCTCATCCATGTCAAGGATGCGCTCTAGCCATCTGAGCTACGCGCCTGGGGAGGCGGAATTCTATCGAAATCGCCCGGTAGCATCAAACAAATCAGCGGTTTGAGCATGCGAACCCTGAACATCGAAGCCCTTGCGCGGGAACTGCTCGACGCGCTGGATCACGGAGGAACGATCGCTTCCGTCGTCGAGCGCCATCCGGGGTTCGGATGGGGCGACGGTTATCAAGTGGCGGCGGCGCTATTGAAGCTGCGCCGCGCCCGGGGTGAGCGCACCATCGGGCGCAAGATCGGCTTCACCAACCGCAACATCTGGGCCGAGTACGGCGCCACCGCGCCGATCTGGGCGCACGTCTACGACCGCACCGTGGTGGTGGCCCGCAGCGGGCGCGCCACGGTCCCGCTCGCGGGCTCCGCGCGGCCGCGCCTGGAGCCGGAAATCGCCTTCAGGCTCAAGGCGCCGCTTGCCGCGGGCATCACCGACCCCGCGCGCATCCTGGAAACCGTCGAATGGGTGGCGGCGAGCTTCGAGATCGTGGACTGCCATTTCTCCGACTGGAAATTCCACTCCGCCGATTCCGCCGCCGACTTCGCCTTGCACTGGCGACTGGTTCTCGGCGCGCCGCGCTCCGTCAGCGCGGATGAAATACCGCGGCTCGCGGCGCAGTTGCGCGACTGCCGGGTGACGCTGAACAGGAATGGCGAAATGCGCGACCGCGGCGTCGGCGCCAACGCGCTCGGTCACCCCGCGGCCGCCATGGCCCATCTCGCGGCGGTGCTGGCAAGCCAGCCCGACTCCGAGCCGCTCGCGGCGGGGGAGATCATCACCACTGGCACGCTCACCGCCGCATTGCCGATTCGCGCCGGCGAGACGTGGACGTCGCGCTACGAAGGGCTCCCGGGCGTGACCGGGCTCGACCTTTCGTTCACGGACTGAGGCGCCCATGGGCCGGGAAACGAGGCGACGCTGCCCCTGGGCGGAAACCAAAGAGCGCCAGATCCGCTACCACGACGCGGAATGGGGTGTCCCGGTCCATCGCGACCGCCGCCTGTTCGAATTCCTGATCCTCGAGTGCGCCCAGGCGGGCCTGTCCTGGGACACGATACTCAGGAAGCGCGCGAACTACCGCCGCAGGTTCGCCGAATTCGACCCGGCGAAGGTCGCCCGTTTCGGCGCGCGCGAAGTGCGGGCGCTGATGGGCGATTCGGGCATCGTGCGCAACCGCCTCAAGCTCGAGGCCGCGGTCTCCAATGCCAAGGCGTTTCTTGCGCTACAGCGCGAGTTCCACAGCTTCGACCGCTACGTCTGGAAATTCGTCGGCGGCCGACCCAGGCAGAACCGCTGGCGCGCCATGAATCAGGTCCCCGCCTCCACGCCCGAGTCGGACGCGATGAGCAAGGACCTGAAGCAGCGCGGCTTTCGCTTCGTCGGCTCCACCATCTGCTATGCCTTCATGCAGGCGACCGGCATGGTGAACGATCATCTCGTCACTTGTTTTCGCCATCGCCAGCTGCGGCGATGAGTGACATCCCCCGGAGCTCCTCGGGTTCCGGGACCGGATCGCCGATGAGCGTCGTCTGCCAGTATCGGCGGTAGAGGGCGCGGTAGGGCGTCACGCTGATTACGCCGTCCGCGCGTATGGCTATCGTCACGGCCCCGTCGCGGTCGGTGCGGTAGATGCGGGCGCCGCTCTCCGCGTAGCGCCGAACGACCTCGCGATGGGGGTGCCCGAAGCGGTTGCGGTAGCCGACCGGGAATACCACGACGCTCGGCGCGACCGCCTGCACGAAGTCGGGGATCGACGACGTGCGGCTGCCCTGGTGCGGCGCGAGCAGCACTTCGGCGCGCAGGCGCCCGCGCTCGCGCCGCAGCAGTTCTTCCTCCGACCGGCGCTCGATGTCCGCGGGAAGCAGAACGCGCCCGCCGGGCGCCGCGATCGCGAGCACGCAGCTCCTGTCGTTGTCCTTCACCGCGGGATCGGCGTAGCTCCCGCGCGCCGGATGCAGCACCTCGAAGCGCACCCCGTCCCACTCCCATCCCTGGCCCGCCTCGCAGCGCGGCGCCGACTCCGCCCGCACGACCAGCGGATCGAGGTCGGGCAGCGACGTCAGCACCCAGTCCACCGGCACCGCGTGCAGCACCGAGGCGGCGCCGCCCCAGTGATCGTCGTCGTCGTGGCTCACGATGAAGCCATCGAGGCGTTTCACGCCCGCGGCGCGCAGATAGGGCACGATGGTGCGGCTGCCGCTGTCCACCCCTGGGCCGAATCGAGGTCCCGCGTCGTAGAGCAAGGCGTGGCGCTCGGTCCGCACGAGCACGGACACGCCCTGCCCGACGTCGAGCACCACGAGCTCGACATCCCCCGCCCGCGGCGCACCGGGAGCGACCGCAAACAGGGGCACCAGTCCCGCCACCCCCAGCCAGCGCGCCGGCACGCCGCGCGGCGCGAGCAGCAAGCCCAGAGCGGCGACCCCCGCGACTACGGTCCACGTCGGGGGCGCGTGCTGCTGCCACACCGCTTCCGGCAGCATGCTCAGCCACTCGAGCAGCGTCATGCACCCGCTCACGACGAGATGCGCGCACTGCAGGATGAGGTCGAACGGTACGGCCACACCGATGAGCGCGAGCGGAGCGACCACCATGCTTACGACGGGAATGGCCACGGCATTGGCAAGCGGCGAGACGATCGAGACCTGCTGGAACAGGGCGAGCAACGGCGGGATCAGCGCCAGCGTCACCGCGATCTGCACCCTGCCCCAGGTCGCGAGCCAGTGCCCGCGCCCGATGCGGCCGGTCGCGACATACAGGATGACGGCGACCGCACCGAACGAAAGCCAGAACCCGGGTGCAAGCACCGCCCAGGGATCGGCCAGCACCACGGCGAGGAGCGCCGCGCAGAGCACGAACGACGCCGACTCGATGACGCCCAGCCACAACGCGACGGCGACCACGGCGAGCATGTAGACCGTGCGCTGCGCCGGCACCGCGAAGCCCGCGAGCAGGGCGTAGAGGAGCGCGGCTCCCAGGCCCGCCAGCGCCGCGGCCTTCGCGGCGGGCAGCGCGAGCGTGAGCCGCGGAATGCGCCGCCACAAGCCGCCGACCAGCGCGAACACGAGCCCGGATACCATGGTCACGTGCAGGCCCGAGATGCTCATCAGATGATTGACGCCGGTGCGGGTAAAGGTCTGCCACTGCTCCGGCGGGATGGCGCGCTGGTCGCCGATCGCGAGCGCGGCGATGACGCCGGCGTAAGGTGCCTCCGGCAACGCGGCCTGGATCCGTGCCCGGGCCTGCTGGCGCACGCGCTCGATCCAGTACGCCGGCCGGTGAACCAGCGGCGCAAGCCGCCTGCTGCCCGCTTTTGGCCGCACGTAGCCCGTCGCGCGCAGGCTGCGCTCGAGCAGCCACGCTTCGTAGTCGAAGCCGTGAGGATTGGCGGTGCCGCGCGGGCGCTTCAGCCGCACCGTCAGCTCCCAGCGCTCCCCGGCTCTCAACGCGGGGAACCCCGCGGGCAGGCCGTCGCGCGCCGGGCTGCCCCACCAAGACAATAGGATGCGTGCCGGGACCTGCGCGCCGGGCGTCAGCACGCGCTCGACGTCGAACTCGAAGCGCACGCCCCGCTCGTACGCCTGCGGCAGCGCCGCTACCACGCCGATGACGGCGATATCGCGTCCTTCCCAGTCCGCCGGCAGCGCGTCGGCGAGCCTCTGCTGCGCGCAGCCTGCGGCCCAGGAGAAGCCGAGCGCGAGGCACCCGGCCTTGACGAGCGCTTCGCGCGCCAAACGCGCCGCCGCGCCCGTGGGACGCGTGAGCGCGGCGGCGAGCCCAAGCGCCCCCGTCGCCCACGCCCAGGCGGTATCGGGCAGCGCCGATTGCTGCTGCAGCCACCACGCGCCCGCGACGAAGCAGAGGATGCCGAGCCTCATGGCGGTCTAACGCATGGCGAGCGCCTGGGAGGACGCTCGTTCAGTAAAATGCGCCATGGCGCGCAAGTTCTTCCGCAAGCTCCTGCCGAGCCACGAATCCATCCGCAGCAACCGCCATATCGCGCGGCTGGGTCCGTGGCTCCAGCATCACAACCTGTGGCACTTGCACCGCCGGTCGGTCGCAGGCGGCATCGCCATCGGGCTGTTCGCGGGCCTCATTCCCGGCAGCAATCCCGTGCAGTTCACCGTCGCCGCGCTGCTCGCCATCGCGTTTCGCGTCAACCTGCCGATCGCCGCGCTGGTGACTCTTTATTCGAACCCGTTCACGATCGTTCCCCTCTACATCGCTGCGTTCAAGCTCGGGCAGTTCGTGCTGCTCGAGAGCGGCGGCCAGCTGCCGGAGTTCGCGTTCTCGCTCGAGGGCAAGGGATTCGGCGAATGGATCCCGTCCGCGCTCCATTGGCTGGCAAGCGTCGGCAAGCCGCTCGTGGTCGGGTTGCCGACGCTCGCGCTGCTGCTGGCGCTGATCGGCTATTTCGGGACCGACTGGGCGTGGCGGCTGTACGTGCGCTGCGCCTGGCAGCGGCGGAAGCGGCTGCGCGCCGCGCGCGAAAAGTCGCCGTGATGGCGCCACGGCGGACATGAAAACGCCGGATTACTGGCCGCAGGCGACCCGGGATCTCGCGGAGCGCGACGCCGTGCTGCGCGGCCTGATCGAGCGCTTCCGCGGCACGGCGCTCGTCAGCCGCGGGGACGCGTTTGCGACGCTCGCCCGCTCCATCGTCGGCCAGCAGATCTCGGTGAAGGCAGCGCAGAGCGTCTGGGACAGGCTTGCGGGACGCCTGGGCGCCATGACGCCGGCATCGGTGCGCCGCGCCCGAACATCCACGCTGCGGGCGTGTGGCCTGTCGGGCCAGAAAGCCGCCTACCTCCGCGACCTCTCCGGGAAGTTCCTCGACGGCGCGCTCGATGCGACGCGCTGGCATGCGCTCGAAGACGAGGCGCTGATCGGCGAGCTGACGCAAGTAAAGGGGATCGGGCGCTGGACGGCCGAGATGTTTCTCATGTTCCACCTCGCCCGCCCCGACGTGCTGCCCCTCGCCGACCTGGGACTGCAGCGCGCGATGCGCCTGCATTACAACCGCGGCCGGGCCCTGTCCGACGCGCGCATGCGCAGGATCGGCGCCGCCTGGGCTCCGTGGCGCTCGGTCGCGACTTGGTACCTGTGGCGCTCGCTCGATCCGATACCCGTCGAGTACTGATGACCCATGCAGAGTTCGTCGCCGCCTATGCGCGCGGCGAGATCAGGATCGAGATCGAGCCGCGGGGCGCGGCGCGCCACCTGTCGGCGCGGCTGCTGCTTCCGTTCGTGATGATGCCCGTCCTCGGCATCGGCGTCGGGCTGGCGCTGATCGGCTGGTTTCTCTCGGGATTCGCGATCATCGCGCTTGGCATCATCGCGCCGCAGCTCATCAAGCGCTCCGCCCCGCACTTCCTGCTGATCCAGGCGCTGGAGAGCGCGGCCGTCTACGACGAACTGACCCGGTCCGGCGTACTGCGCGTCTCCCCGGTGATAAGTGACGCGGAGACGCTAAGGCGGAATTCAGAAGTCGGGAGGCAGACCCGCGCAGAGCGGTAGCGAAAGCCACTTCATCCTTCCGGCTGAAGGAGCCCGTCCCTCAGCCGGAGGATGCGGTCGGCCCGCCGCGCGATATCCGGGTCGTGCGTCACGACCACGAGGCTCGTGCCGCCATGCCGATTGAGCTCGAGCATCAACTCGAACACCGCTCCCGCCGTGTGCCGGTCGAGATTGCCGGTCGGCTCGTCGGCGAGCACGCAGGCCGGCCGGGTCACCAGCGCACGCGCCAGCGCCGCGCGCTGGCGCTCGCCGCCCGAGAGCTCCCCGGGCCGGTGCGCGAGGCGGTGCTCGAGGCCGACCTGCCGCAGCATGCCCGCCGCCTCGCCGTTGGCCGCGCTTCTCTCCAACCGCCGGACGAGCAGCGGCATCGCCACGTTCTCCAGGGCCGAAAACTCCGGCAGCAGGTGATGGAACTGGTAGACGAAGCCGAGCGCCCGGTTGCGCGTGGCGCCGCGCTCGGCCTCGTTCTGGCGGCTCAGGTCCTGCCCGAGCACGCGCACCTCGCCCTGCGTCGCGTCGTCGAGCCCGCCGAGCAGATGGAGGAGCGTGCTCTTGCCCGAGCCGGAAGCGCCGACGATGGCCAGACGCTCGCCCCTGGCGACGTCGAGGTCCACCCCCATCAGCACCGGCACCTCCACCTTGCCCTGATGGAACGTCTTGCGCAGGCCGCGGCACGAAAGTACCGGCCCATTCACTGCGCCGGAGTGATGTGCGCTACTCATACCGCAAAGCCTCGGCGGGATTGACCTTCGCCGCGCGCCAGCTCGGGTAGATCGTGGCGAGGAGGCTCACCGCGAACGAGAACAACGCGGTCAGCACGACATCGGGTGCCTGCACTTCCGAGGGCACGTCGGAGATCAGGTACACGTCCTTGGCGAAGAACTTGAAGCCGAACAGGGTCTCGATGAAGGGCACGACGGTCTCGACGTTGAGCGCGAGCGAGATGCCGCCGATCAGCCCGAGGCCGGTGCCGACGATGCCGATCACGGTGCCCTGGATGACGAAAATCTTCATGATGCTCGCGGGCGCCGCGCCGAGCGTCCTCAGGATGGCGATGTCCGCCTGCTTGTCGGTGACGACCATCACCAGGCTCGAGACGATGTTGATGGCCGCCACCACGATGATCAGGAACACGACGAAGAACATCATCCGCTTCTCGATCTGCACCGCCCGCAGCAGGTTGGCGTGCTGCATCGTCCAGTCGCTGGCGTAGGTGTCGGGCCCGAGCGCGCGCGCGAGGTCACGCGCAACGACCCGCGACTGGAACAGGTCCTTCAACTTCAACCGCACGCCGGAAACGGCATCGCCGAAGCGGAAGATCCGCTGCGCGTCTTCCAGGGCGAGCAGCGCGAGGCTCGAATCGAACTCCTGGTGGTCCACCTCGAAGATTCCCACCACCGTGAGCTGCCGCAGCCGCGGCACGATCCCCGCCGGCGTCACCTGCCCCTGTGGCGCGACCAGGACCACCTTCTCCCCCGGCGCCACGCCGAGTGCCCGCGCGAGATCGATGCCGAGCACGACGCCAAACCCGCCCGGCTTCAGGTTCGCGAGGCTGCCGCTTCTCATGTGCCGGCCGATGTCGGCCACCCGGTCCTCTTGGTCCGGCAGGATCCCGCGCACGACCACTCCGCGCACCGCCGAACCGTAGGTGAGCAGGCCTTGCGCGTGCACGAACGGCGCGGTGGCGATCACCTGCTCGTGGCGCGCCGCCTGCGCCGCCACCCCGTGCCAGCCGTTGAGCGTGCCGCCCGCGCCGCCCAACTGAACGTGCGAAGCGACGCCCAGGATCCGGGTGCGGATCTCGCGCTGGAATCCGTTCATGACCGACAGCACCGTGATCAGCACGATCATGCCGAGCGCGATGCAGATCACGGAAACCAGCGACACGAACGATATGAACTGGCTGCGGCGCCGGGCGCGCGTGTAACGCATCCCGATGAAGAATTCGTACGACAAGCGGTGGTCCTGTTCTCGTCGCGCGCGGGGGCGCGCGTTTGGCCGCCGCTATTCTGACACAAGGCGGAAATGGCCGGCCTCCGCTGCCGCAAATTCCTTACAATCTGTGCCGTGGACTGCCACGTGCTCGTTACCGACCTGTTCTGGCCGGCTTCCGCCGGCAACGAGCCGTACCGCGGACTCGCGCTTCCCGCCCTCGAGACGCTGCTTGCGCGAGGCACGCGCGTCAGGACCGCGGGCTCCTCCCTTGAACGCTGGCTCGCCGGCCGCTACCGCTTGCCCGAGGGGCTGCCGCTCGCGCCGTTTTCACTGCGCGGCGACGGCGGCGAGCCCGGCGCGGACTGGTGGATGCGCGCGGACCCCGTTCACCTCAAGGTCCACGGCGACCGCTTGATCCTCGCGGATGCCGCGCGCCTCGCCGTGACCGCCGGCGAATCGCGGGATTTCGTCGCGGCGTTGAACTTGCATTTCGCCGGCGACGGAATCTCGTTCGTGGCCCCGTGCCCGCAACGGTGGTACGTGCGGACCGCCGCCGAGGCGCGACTGCGCACGACGCCCACAGCGGAAGCCACCGGCAGAAACGTCGACGCGCTGCTGCCCCAGGGCGAGGATGGCGCGCACTGGCGAAAAGTCATCAATGAAGCGCAGATGCTGCTGCATCAGCACCCCTGCAACGAAGCGCGGGAGCAGCAGGGCCGGCTCGCCGTCAACAGCGTCTGGATCTGGGGCTCCGGGCGCGCCCGCACGCTGACCGCGGTCTACGACGCACTCTGGACCGATCACCCGGTCGCAGCGGGACTGGCGGCGGCGAGCGGCGCCGCCGCGTGGCCCCTGCCCCCGTCGGGAGCGGCGTTGCTCGAATCGGGCCGCGGTGGAACGCATCTCGTCGTGCTGCCGTTGCCCGCAACGGCATACGGCGACCTGGCCGAGTGGCGCGCCGCCGCAGCGATGCTGGAGCGTTCCTGGATTGCCGTACTCCTCGAGGGATTGCGGGATGCCGTGGTCGAATCCCTCACGCTGCACGGATTGGGTCCGGATCACGGTTACACCTCGGTCCTCGTCAAACGCGACCGTCTCCGCCTCTGGCGGACCCGGCGCCCGCTACGCGCATATGCCGCCTGACGCAGCGCCCGCCATCACCACGCGCACGGCGCGGCCCGAGATCGTCGAGCTTCTCGTAGGCGAAGGGGTGCCCCTTTTGCTTGCGCGCATCTACGCCACCCGCGGCGTCACCTCTGCGCGCCATCTCTCGAACGAATTCGAGCAGCTCGCGGCGCCCGACTCCATGCTGAACCTGCGGACGATGGCCGGCCTGCTGGCCGACGCCGTCGCGTCGCGCAGGAAACTGCTCATCGTCGCCGACTACGATGCCGACGGCGCCACGGCGTGCGCGGTCGGCGTGCGCGCGCTGCGCGCTTTCGGCGCCGAAGTCGGCTACCTCGTGCCCAACCGGTTCGAATACGGCTACGGCCTCTCTCCGGAAATCGTGCGTCTCGCCCACGCGCAATCCCGTCCCGACATCCTGGTCACGGTGGATAACGGCATCTCGAGCTTCGAGGGCGTCGAGGAGGCGAATCGGCTGGGAATGGAGGTGCTGATTACCGACCATCATCTGCCGGCCGAGCGGCTCCCCGCGGCGGCGTGCATCATCAATCCCAACCAGCCCGGCTGTGCGTTCCCGAGCAAGCACCTCGCCGGCGTGGGCGTGATGTTCTATCTCATGCTCGCCCTCAGGGCCGAGCTTCGAAAGCGCAGGTGGTTTGCCGACCGGGCCCCACCCTCATCCCCGGCCCTTCTCGATCCCTCACCCCCGCCCCTCTCCCGAGTGGAGAGGGGAGGCTCGAGATCCCCTTCTCCCCTTGGGAGAAGGGTATGGGATGAGGGATTGGGCGAAGGGAGATTCGAGCCGACCAATGGTCGGATCGATCGGATGGGGCCCAATCTCGCAGAACTGCTGCCGCTCGTCGCTCTCGGCACCGTCGCGGACGTCGTTGCGCTCGACCACAACAATCGCATCCTGGTGCAGCAGGGACTGAACCGGATCCGCGCCGGCCGCATGCAGGCCGGCATCGCGGCGGTGTTCCAGCTTGCGGGACGGGAACCGGGCAGGGCCACCGCGCGCGACCTGGGCTTCATCATGGCGCCGCGGTTGAACGCGGCGGGGCGGCTTACCGACATGGCACTCGGCATCGAATGCCTCATCACGGATGACGCGGAGCGCGCCCGCGCGATCGCGGCCGACCTCGAGCGCCTCAATCGCGAGCGGCGCGCAATCGAATCCGGCATGCGCGATGAGGCCATGGCAACGGTGGAGGGACAGCAGTTCGACGACAGTTGCACCCTGAGCCTGTTCGATCCGGCCTGGCACCAGGGGGTGGTCGGCATCGTGGCCGGGCGCATCAAGGACCGCTATCACCGACCGGTCATCGCGTTCGCGCGTGCCAACCCCGGCGAGATCCGGGGCTCGGGCCGCTCCATACCCGCCCTTCACCTGCGAGACGCGCTCGATCGGGTGGCGGTGCTTTACCCCGGCCTGATCGTCAAGTTCGGCGGCCACGCCGCCGCGGCCGGGCTTACTCTGCGCGAATCCGACTTCGAGCGCTTCCAGCGGGCGTTTGAGGAAGTAGCGCTGTCGCTGCTCACGCCCGCCGACCTCGAGCGCGTCATCGAAACCGACGGCGCGCTCGCCTCCGGAGAACTCAATCCGGAAACCATCAATCTCCTGTCACAGCCGGTATGGGGCCAGGGTTTTCCCGCGCCGCGCTTCTGGGGCGAGTTCGCGGTCGCCTCGCAGCGCGTGGTGGGGGAAAGGCATCTCAAGCTTACCCTCGCGCAGGGCGGGAACAGCATCGAAGCCATCCGCTTCAACTGGCTGGATGCCGCTCCGCCCCGGATCCGGGCCGTGTACCAGCCCACGCTGAATGAATTCAACGGCCGGACCACCATCCAGCTCAATATCGAGCACTGGCAGGCAGCCTGACTTCGTTCAGGCTTGCTTTGCCGCTTCCCTCGTCACAGCCATTGGAGCGAGGCCCGCCGCAGTGTCGGCCAGAATCTCCCCGTGCCCGATACCGAGCGTCTTGATCCACCGCTGCTGCCCGAGCGTGAGTGCGATGAAGAACCCCAATTCGACCAGTTCCGGAACGGTGAAGTGCTCGTGGAGTTTCGCCCAAAGCGCGTCGTCCGCGATCTCGGGGTTCCAGATAATGGCGCTCGCGTAGGTCAGCGCCACCTTCTCGCGCTCGGTGAACTTCGACGAAGTCGCGAACTTGAGGAGTTCGTCATACTGATCTTCGCTGAGGCCTTTCCGTCCAGCCTGGACGGATCGCTGGACGCCTCAGTACTCGCACGCAATGGACTGGGATACGTAGACCCGGCACAGCTCCTTGATTCTGTGGTCACACACGCCCTGCCTGAAGGTCAGGTCCCAGGCTTGCGAGAATGCCCGGATGACCGCCGGGTTATGCGCGCGAATCGCCTGGCTCTCGGGCCGGGGCGTTCCCTCGCGGCGCGCCCTCTCCAGATATCCGAGTATTTCGGAATCGGTTACCGCTGCGGGATCGACGTACGGAATGCGTGTCATGCGGGTTCCTCGGTGAACATCCGAAAGCAGCCTATTATGGCACTCGAGGCGGGGCGCGGACCGCCGCTGGCGACAGAAAACGTTGTTTTCACGTTATAATTCGCCTACTTTTCGAAACATGAACATGGAAGCCGAACGCGTCAACGCCATCGCCCGGCGGCTCTCCGACGTCGCGGGCCGCGCCGCGGAGCTGCGGAGGTATCTTTGACGTCGAGGCCAAGCAGCGCCGCCTGAGCGAGGTCGAGAAGCTCGCGGAAGATCCCTCCGTGTGGAACGACAGCAGGCGCGCGCAGGAACTCGGCCGGGAACGTAAAATCCTCGAATCGCTGATCCACACGTTCGGCCGGATCGACAGCGGCCTGCGCGACGCGCGGGAGCTGTTCGAGATCGCCAGGGCCGAGCACGACGACGCGACGCTCGCAGCAATCGAAGGCGACGCGCAGGGGCTCGAGAAAACGGTGGCGGACATGGAGTTCCGCCGCATGTTCTCCAGCCCGATGGACCCCGCCAACTGCTTCCTCGATATCCAGGCCGGTTCCGGCGGCACCGAGGCCCAGGACTGGGCGCAGATGCTGGAGCGGATGTACCTGCGCTATTGCGAGCGCAAGGGATTCCGCGTCGAGCTGCTCGAGGAGTCGCCCGGCGAAGTCGCGGGCATCAAGAGCGCGGCGCTCAAGGTGAACGGCGATTATGCCTACGGGCACCTGCGGACCGAGACCGGGGTGCACCGCCTGGTGCGGAAATCGCCGTTCGACGCCAATAAGCGCCGCCACACCTCCTTCGCCAGCGTTTTCGTCTATCCCGAGGTGGACGAAACGATCGAAGTCACGATCAATCCGGCCGACCTGCGCGTGGACACGTTCCGCGCGTCGGGTGCCGGCGGTCAGCACGTCAACAAGACCGACTCGGCGATCCGCATCACGCATCTCCCGACCAACATCGTGGTCCAGTGCCAGAACGACCGCTCGCAGCACCGCAACCGCGCGGAAGCGATGGCGATGCTCAAGTCCAAGCTCTACGAGCTGGAGCTCCGCAAGCGCCAGGAGGAGAAGCAGGCGCTGGAGGAGTCAAAGACCGACATCGGCTGGGGGCACCAGATCCGCTCCTACGTGCTCGACCAGTCACGGATCAAGGACCTGCGCACCGGCGTCGAGATCGGCAACACGCAGGCGGTGCTCGACGGCGATCTCGACGACTTCATCGACGCGAGCCTCAAACAGGGCGTGTCGTAGTGGACGACGACAACAAGCTGGTGGAGGAGCGGCGCGCGAAGCTCAAGGCATTGCGCGAGCAGGGATTCGGCTACCCCAACGATTTCGAACGCGAGCACTGCGCCACCGATCTCCAGTCCCGCCACGGCAAGCTCGATCATTCCGTCCTCGACGCCGACCCGGTGAAGGTGAAGATCGCCGGACGCATGATGCTGAAGCGCGTGATGGGAAAGGCGAGCTTCGCAACCATCCGGGACGGGAGCGGCGCGATCCAGATCTTCGTCTCCGACAGCGACACCGGCCAGCAGGCGCACGCCGGGTTCAAGCACTACGACATCGGCGACATCATCGGCGTGGAAGGAGAGCTGTTTCGCACCCGCACGGGCGAGCTCACGGTGCGGGTCCGCAACCTGAGGCTACTCGCCAAGGCGCTGCGCCCGCTGCCGGAGAAATACCACGGGCTGACCGACCCGGAGCTCAAGTACCGGCGGCGCTACGTCGATCTCGTCGTCAACGAGGACACCCGGCGCGTCTTCCTCGCGCGCGCGCGCATCGTGCACGCCATCCGCGATTTCCTGCTCGGCGAGCGGTTCCTGGAGGTGGAAACGCCAATGATGCAGCCGATCCCGGGCGGCGCCGCGGCGCGCCCGTTCGCGACCCACCACAACGCGCTCGACCTCGACCTCTACCTCCGCATCGCGCCCGAGCTCTACCTCAAGCGGCTGGTGGTGGGGGGATTCGAGCGCGTGTTCGAGATCAATCGCAACTTCCGCAACGAGGGCATCTCCACCAAGCACAATCCCGAGTTCACGATGCTGGAGTTCTACTGGTCGTACGCCGACTATCACGACCTGATGGCGCTCACCGAGGAGTTGCTGCAGCACGTCGCCGTCACGGCCACAGGG
>JBOIEM010000221.1:0-15278 GCA_050741115.1 Burkholderiales bacterium | reverse complement strand
ATTCCGCAACGCGCGCGCGTTCCAGTACTTCGACAGCTTCCAGGGAACGACCAAGGAGGGGGTGGCGCGCAAGTACGGCGTGCAAGGCGCGAACTTCGTCGCCCACAAGCCGTTCTGATTGTTGCTTTCCTTCACCCGCCGCTCCGCGCCCGGCTTTAATCAATCTTGATGTTCGCTTCCTTTACGATCCGCGCGTACTTGGCGCGCTCGTTGCGGATGAAGGCCGCGAACTCTTCCGACGTATTGCCGACGGTGTCGGCGCCCGCAAACGCGATCTTCTCCTTCACGCCGGGCTCCCGCAGCACCTTGACTGTCTCGGCCTGCAGGCGGGCGATGATCTCCCGGTTCACCGCAGCGGGCGCGACCAGGCCCCACCACGTGCTCAAATCGAATCCCGGCACTCCGCTTTCGTTGATGGTGGGAATATCCGGCAGGATGGAAAAGCGCTTCTCGGACGTCACCGCAAGCGCGCGCAGGCGCCCGCACCGCACGTGGGGTAGCACGGGCGGGACCGAGTCGAAGTTGAGATGTACGTGGCCGGCGACGAGGTCCACGATGGACTGCCCGCTGCCCTTGTAGGGAACGTGCAGCATGTCCACCTTGGCCTGCAGCTTGAACAATTCCGCGGCCAGGTGCTGCACCGTACCCGCGCCCGGCGAGGCGTAATGCAATTGCCCGGGCCGGGCTTTTGCCAGCGCGACCAGCTCCTTGACGCTTCTCGCCGGCACGGAGGGATGCACGACGAGGAAGTTGGGGCCGATCGCGACCAGCGTGATCGGCGTGAAATCGCGCTGCGGATCGTAGGGAAGCTTCGGAATCAGCGTGGGCAGGATCGAAATGGCCGCGATGTGGGCCATCATCACGGTGTAGCCGTCGGGCGGCGCCTTGGCGGTCAGCTCGGCGGCGATCTGGCCGCTCGCGCCGCCGCGGTTATCCGGCAGTATCTGCTGCCCGAGGACCTCGGACAGTCTCTGCCCGACGATGCGGCCGACGATGTCGGTACCGCCGCCCGGCGGGAAGCCGATGATCATCCGGATCGGCTTCGCGGGATACGGCTGTGCGGCGGCGGGGTCGGCGATCGCGGCAAGAGCGAGCAGCGTTGTCAGGAATTTCAACAGGGATCGCACGGTATCCTCCTACGATTCAAATTCTTTGAATGGCATCCTGCGACGACATATTACCCGGTACTTCCACAATGAGCGCGGACCACCACGATCTTGAAACCCCTTCGGCATGGGTCGTCCGCTGGGCCGGGCTGGTTCCTGCCGGGGGGCGGGTGCTGGATATCGCCTGCGGAAACGGCCGGCATGCCCGCTATTTCGCCGCGCGCGGCCACTCCGTCGAGGCGGTGGACCGCGATCCCGACAAGCTTGCCGCGCTTGCCGGGATCCCCGGAATCAGCGTCCGGAGCGCCGACCTCGAAAGCGTGCCATGGCCCTATGAAGGTGAGCGGTTCGCGGGCATCGTGGTGGTCAACTACCTGCACCGCCCGCTCTTCCCACGTCTGCTGGCGGCCCTGGCACCAGGGGGGGTGCTGATCTACGAAACGTTCGCCGCCGGCAACGAGCGCTACGGCCGGCCTTCCAATCCGGCGTTCCTCCTGAAGCGGGGCGAGTTGCTGGAAGTCGTCCACGGCCGGCTGAGAGTCATCGCCTACGAGGACATCGAGGTATCCGATCCCAGGCCGGCAGCCGTGCAGCGAATCTGCGCCACCGATTCGTCCCTGCCGTAGGAGAGGTGTCCCACTGCGGATAGGAGGTTGGCATCGGCGGCTCTGCGAGCGCGTCAGCCGGAACGCGCCGTTGTCGTAATGATGCAACATCGCTCGGGGAAAATGCGCATGTTACGGAACCATTCAACCATTTTCGGATTCGCGCGTTATACAGTAGCAACATGGAACCGACCGTCGAGAAACCTGCCCAGGGCGAACCGGCCGAATACGGCCTGGAAGTACTGTGCGCGAGCTGGAATCCACTGGCGGCGGCCCTTGCCGAGCCGGTCGAGGCCTGCCGCGAGCTCGTCGCCGAGCTGGCGGCTGTGGACGCTGACGGTTTCCTGGCAAGCTTCTACCGGTCCCAGCAGGGCTGACCGGCGCCCCCGCCGGTTCTCCGCAACAATCCCGCCGTAACGCAGTCAGAGACTTATCCGGCCCCCGCCGGATAGGATACAATCGCAGGGTCTAACGCCAAGCCCCTCTCTGTTTCATAAGGGAAATTCGGGAAATGGCCGCACTCCAAGGAAGCCTGGTCGCAATCGTTACCCCGATGCACGAGGAGGGCGAGCTCGCCCTCGATGCCTTTCGGCGCCTGATCGACTGGCACGTCAAGGAGGGCACCGACGGCATCGTGGTGGTCGGCACCACCGGCGAGTCGCCGACGGTGGACTGGGATGAGCACCGGCTGCTCATCAAGACGGCTGTGGATCACGCGGCGGGGCGGATTCCCGTCCTTGCCGGCACCGGTGCAAACGCGACCAGCGAGGCGATCGAGTTGTCGGCCTACGCCAAGGAAGCCGGCGCGGACTATACGCTCTCGGTCGTTCCCTATTACAACAAGCCGACCCAGGAAGGGCTCTACCGCCATTTCAGGGCGATCGCCGAAGCGGTAGACCTGCCGATGGTCGTCTACAACGTGCCGGGGCGAACGGTCGCGGACCTGCAGAACGAAACGGTGCTGCGGCTCGCCCAGGTCCCCAACATCGTCGGCATCAAGGACGCGACCGCCAATCTCGAGCGCGGCTCCGACCTGATCCGCCGCGCGCCGCGCGGTTTCAGTGTCTTCAGCGGGGACGACGCGACCAGCCTTGCCCTGATACTGCTGGGCGGCCGCGGGGTCGTATCGGTCACGGCCAACGTCGCGCCGCGCCTCATGCACGAGATGTGCGCGGCCGCGCTTGCGGGCGAGGCCGCGCGGTCGCGCGAAATCAACGACCGCCTGCTGCCGCTTCACCGCAACCTGTTCCTCGAGGCGAATCCGATCCCGGTCAAGTGGGCGGTGCAGCAGATGGGGCTCATCCAGGGCGGCATCCGGTTGCCGCTGACGCCACTGTCGGCCGCGTGCCACGAGCCGGTGCGGGACGCGCTGCGCCACGCCGGCATCCGCACGGAGGTGAGGGAAGAGCGATATGCCGCCGCCTGAGATGGCGCGCCGCGTCCTGTGCCTGCTGGTCTGCGCATCGCTCGGAGCGTGCAGTTGGTTCGATTTCGGGGGCAAGAAGGTCGATTACAAATCGGCGGGCCAGACCGCCCCGCTCGAAGTGCCCCCGGACCTGCTGAAGCCGGGGGGCGACGACCGCTTCAGGGTGCCGGACATCAACCCGACGGGCACGGCCACCTTTTCCGATTACAGCCGTGAGCGAGCCGGGCAGGCGCGCGCGGGGACGCCCGGCGTGCTGCCGGAGGTTCCCAATGCGCGCGTCATGCGCGACGGCAGCCAGCGCTGGCTGGTGGTCAAGGGCGCACCCGAGCAGATCTGGCCGGCGGTGAAGGACTTCTGGCAGGAGTCGGGCTTCATCGTCAACGTCGAGATTCCCGAGGCGGGCATCATGGAGACCGACTGGGCCGAGAAGCGCGCCCGGGTCGACGCCGGCACCATCCGCAATTTCCTCAGCTGGGCCCTCGACATGGTTCACTCCACGAGCGAGCGCGACAAGTTCCGCACGCGGCTCGAACGCGGCAACCCGACCGGCACGACCGAGATCTACATCAGCCACCGGGGAATGGAGGAGGTCCTCACCGGGAACCAGGGCGCCGATCGGGCCGATACCCGGTGGCAGCCGCGCCCGCCCGACCCCGAACTCGAGGCCGAAATGCTGCGCCGCCTGATGGTGCGCTTCGGGGTCGACGAGCCGAGCGCCAAGGCGCAAATCGCCACCGCCAAGCCCGATGCTCCGCGGGCGACGCTCTCGCGGGGGGGCGACGGCGCCGGCACCCTCGACCTGAACGAGCAGTTCGACCGCGCGTGGCGGCGTGTCGGCCTTGCGCTCGACCGCGTCGGCTTTACGGTCGAGGACCGCGACCGCTCCAAGGGCCTCTACTACGTGCGTTATATCGATCCGCAGATCGACAACAAGAGCGCCGACCAAGGCGGTTTCCTCTCGAAGCTCAAGTTCTGGGGCAGCGACAAGCCCAAGCCGAGCGAGCAGTTCCGCATACAGGTCAAGGACGCGAACGCAGCGGGCACCCAAGTCAACGTGCTCAACAAGGACGGCGCGCGGGAGCAGTCCGACACCGCGGGCCGCATTCTGGCGCTGCTCTACGAGCAACTAAAGTAACGGATGCGCTTCGCGTCATTGGGGAGCGGCAGCCAGGGCAACGCCCTCCTCATCGAATCCGGCGGCACGCGGGTCCTGCTCGACTGCGGGTTCGGGCCGAGCGAGATCACTTCCCGCCTGTCGCGCCTCGGGCTGGAGGCATCGAGTCTCGACGCCATCATCGTCACCCACGAGCACGGCGACCACGGCGGGGGCGTCGCGAAGCTCGCATCGCGCTTCAATATTGCGGTGTACCTCACGCGCGGAACGCTCTCCGCGCTGGGCGCGGAAGGCCGTTCGATTCCGCGTAGAGTCCTGATCGATCCCTACACGGCATTCGCGATCGACGGCGTCGAGGTGCGGCCGTTCCCGGTGCCGCACGACGCGCGCGAGCCGGTGCAGTTCGTCCTTTCGGACGGCGCGGTGCGGCTCGGCGTGCTGACCGACACGGGCGAGCGCACGCCGCACATCGCGCGGTCGCTGTCGGGAGTGGATGCCCTCGTGCTGGAGTGCAATCACGACCTCGAGATGCTGCTCGGCGGCCCGTATCCGGCGCACCTGAAGAACCGGATTGCGGGCCGGCTGGGGCATCTCGCCAACGCCGCATCGGCCGAATTGCTGCGGGCCGTGGACTGCAGCCGCCTGCAGCACCTGATCGCGGCGCATCTCTCGCAGACCAACAACACGCCGGAACTCGCGCGCGCGGCGCTCGCCGGCGCGCTCGGCTGCGCGCCGGAGTGGATCGGCGTCGCCACGCAGGATGAAGGTTTCGGCTGGCGGGAGATCCGGTAACGGTTGCTGACGGCTTTACTTCCCGGCGCGTATCCCGTTCTTCTGCCAGCGAAACACGCGCATCGGCGGCACGTTCAGCAATTCCAGCTCGACGCTCGTCAGTTCCAGAGGAGGGCCGCACAGCTGGGCGACCCGGTCGCGCAGCTGGTAGGCGACGAAGTGTCCGCCGTGCGCGAGGGACTTCGAAATCGCGTCAAGGATCCGCCGGCCCACGACGCGGCCCATGGTGGAGAACGGAATGCCCGATATGACCACGTCAGGGGCGGGCAATTCGTAGCGGGAGAGTATTTCCTGCAGTTGCTCGGCGCTGCCCAGGTGCACGATGAGCCGCGGGTCCTTGATCCTGCGCAGCAGCCCATGGAGATGCGGATCGATCTCGATGCACAGCAGCCGGGCAAGCCGCGGCATCGCGCGCAGGATGGCGCGCGTGGTGCCGCCCGTGCCGGGACCGAGCTCGACGATCGTCCGTGCGCTGGCGACCGCGCTGAGCGAGACCAGCCGGCGCTCGAGGAAGCGCGAGCTGGGCACGACCGAGCCTACCCGGCGCGGGCTCCTCAGGAACGCGCCCAGGAACGCGAGGCCGTCGTCCAGGCTGGGACGCGGGGTGGTCGTCATGGCGACGTTCGGATTTGCACTGGGTTATTGTTTCGCGGTCCTGGCGGTGAGGATTCCCTGTGACCTCGCGGCCGTGGCATTTTTCGCAGTGTAGCGGTTCGCAGGCCGTGCGTCATCTTCGTCATGCCGCATAGCGCTTCAGCGCCGTCTCGTCGAACTTGAGCCCGAGCCCCGGCTTTCCCGGCACCGCGAGCTCGCCGCGCGCGGGCACCGGCACCTCCTCGAAGATCCCGAAGGTCCACGGCATGTACTCCACCGTGAGTCCGTTGGGAATCGCCGCGATCAGGTGGACGTGGATCTCGGGAACCAGGTGGCTCACCACCGGCAGGTTGTAGGCCTCCGCCATGCCGGCGATCTTCAGCCACTGCGTGATGCCGCCGGCGCGCATGAGATCGATCATGACGATGTCCACCGAGCGCGCCTCCAGCATCTGGCGGAACGGCGCCGGGCCATAAAGGTACTCGCCGCCGCAGACCGGCGTTACGAGCGCGTCCGCGACGCGTGCGAGACCCTGGTAGTCATCCGCCGTGGTGACGTCCTCGAGCCAGGCGAGGCGCACGTCCTCGATGCGGGATCCGATGTCGATCGCCTGCTCCATGCGCCAGCGCTGGTTGATGTCGCACATGAGGTCGATGTCCGGGCCGATGCTCTCGCGGACCTTGCGTATGCGGTCCACCTCGATCGCGGGCGAGGTGTCTCCCGGCAGGGCGAGCTGCGTCTTCATCTGGCGGAAGCCTTTCTCGACCAGCCGCGGGGCTGCTTTCACCAGATGCTTCAGGGGGAACGTGCGCATCAGCGCGCCGCTGGCGTAGGTCGGCACGCGCTCGCGGTGGCCCCCGATCATCTTCCACAGCGGGAGATCGAGCGCCTTGCCGCGGATGTCCCACAACGCGATGTCGATCGCGGCAAGCGCGAGCGCGAGTATCCCTCCCGGCCCGGAGCCGCCGGCCGCGGCGCGCAGCTTCGCGGCAACCGCCTCGGTGCGAAGGGGATCCTCGCCGATCGCGAGCTCCCCGAGCGCGTCCACCGCGCTCTTCAACGCGCCGGTCAACGCCGCGCCGAAGAAGGTGTAGCCGATGCCTTCGATCCCGGCATCGGTGGCGACACGCAGCGTGACGAAATCGCGCGTCGCGCCCGGCTGGGCCGGCCCTCCCGCAAGCGGCTCCTCGGCGGGCACCCGCACGACCTGCGTCCGGATCTTCGTGATCTTGATTGTCACAGTCCGCTCGTCCCCGCGCCCACCGCGTGAACGGACGCTTCCCAGATCTCCGCGTAGCGGTCGAGCAGTTGCTGCGCCCCGATCACGTCGTTCGCGCCGTGGGCCGCCCGCAGGTAGCGGTAATGGAAGCGGTGCAGGTAGTGGCTCGAATCGAACACGACGAACGGGTCATAGACGCGCTTTGCCGCGGTGAGCGTCTCGTGGATGCGGACGGCGGCGCTGAACTGCCGGACGAGATCCACCACGCGCGGGCACTCGCGCTCGATCGGCTCGGCATCGTGCACCACGATGTAGAGCCGGCTCATACGGTTCGCGAGCAGGAACTGGCGCAGCGCCTCGCAGCGCAGGGCGGAGTTCCAGGAACGCGACAGCGACTGGTCGAACACCCGGATCGCGCGCTGGGTCTGCGGGATCAGGCCGTCGATCAGCTCCTCGTACTCGCGCGTGCCCTCGAAGCGGCGGTACTCGGCGTTCGGCAGGTTGCCGGTCCGCTCGAGGGCCGGAGTCTTCTCGTCAACCATCTGTCGTCACTCGTCACTCGTCAGCCGTCACCGAGCGTAATGTATCCGGCGCGATACCACTGGTAAAGCAGCTCCGCGGTTTCGCGATCGAGCCGGGCGGGCGCGAGCGCGCGCTGGTCGGCAAGGCGGGATAACCGCCGCGCGGCGGGGGCGCCGGCGGGATGCGCTTCGCCGTTGATGTAGATCGTTCGGCCCCGGAACAGCATCCGCGTCGCGCCCGCGAGGCGAACGCCGCGGCGCGCCGCCCCCGCCGCGAATGCGCTCCCGCTCGATGGGCGCTGCGGCCGGACGAACCGCACGTCGCTCTTGGGCTCGGTGAGGTAGCAGCCGAAGAAGCGCACTGCGTCCGCATCGCTCCAGCGAACGCGCCGCAGCATGCCGAGCATCCTGCGCACCATGTCATCCGCGAGCCGGGCCGGGCGGCGCGCGGGCCGCAGCCCGCGGTCCTCGTAGAGGCCGTCGAGCCGGAGCTCGTCCTGCAGAAATTCGAGGAACCGCGCGCCGAGTTCCTGCGCAACCGGGGCGCGGAAGCCGATGGAGTAGGTGATGCAATCATCGAGCGCGATTCCGTCGTGCGCCCAGCGCGGCGGCAGGTAGAGCAGATCGCCCGCTCGCAGGATCCATTCGCGCGATGGCCGGAAGCGGCGCAGTATCCGGAGCGGCGCGCCGTCGACGAGCGCGAGATCGCGCTGGCGGCTCAGGCGCCAGCGCCGCCGCCCTTCACCCTGCAGGAGGAATACGTCGTAGCTGTCGAAATGCGGCCCGACGCCGCCCCCGCGCGGCGCGTAGCTCACCATCAGGTCGTCGAGCCGCGCGTAGGGAATGAACGAGAACCGGTCGAGCAGCTCCTGCCCCGCAGGCAGCGCATGGTTCACCCCCTGCACCAGCAGCGTCCAGCCCGAGGGCGGCAGCCGCCTGAACACGCGCCGGTCGAACGGGCCGTGCTGCACCCGCCAGCGCCGCCCGTCGCGCCGCACCAGGCGCGCCTCGAGGTCGTCGCGCCCCGCGAGCGCAAACAGCGTGTCCCGCCGCACGATGCCGGCGCACTCCACCAGCGCCGCGCGCGCGAGCAGCGGCTTTCTCTGCCAGTGCCGGCGCAGGAACGCGCCCGCCGTGGGGCCGCCCAGGATAAACGCTTCTGACATAATGAGATTGCCGGTTTCATTGTGTCAGAGGTTCGCGGTCCCGTCATGCAAATCGATGAAAAAGTACTCGGAACGCGCGAGCGGGAAAATTGTTTCCGAAACCGCTTGACCACGGCAATCATTGTTCACCACAATGAGCACGAGCCCGCGATAACATGCTTCCCGAAACTTTAGATAGCTCCGCCATGCTCCAGCCGGGTCAGCTGGCGCCGGGCTTCGACTTGCCCGATGCCGACATGAACATGGTGAGCCTCGAGAGCTTCCGCAACCGGCGCAACGTCGTGCTCTACTTCTACCCCAAGGACGACACGCCCGGCTGCACCCGCGAGGCGATCGAGTTCAGCGAGATGGAGGACGATTTCGACGCGCTCAAGACGGTGGTGGTGGGGGTGAGCATGGACGATTGCCTCTCGCACGGCGCGTTCCGGGACAAGCACGGCCTCTCCGTCAGGCTGCTCGCCGACGTGGAAGGCGACGTCTGCCGCCGCTACGGAGTGCTGCACGACAAGGAAGTGGACGGCAGGAAGAAGCCCTGCGTCGTGCGCTCCACGTTCATCATCGACCGCAAGGGGATGCTGAAGCACGCCCTCTACGGAGTGAACCCGCGCGGGCACGCGCAGGAAGTGCTGGGGTTCCTGAAAGCAATCGGCAAGTGCAGGTAGGGAAGGACACCGTCGTCGGGATCACCTACGAGCTCACCGACGGCGACGGCAAGGTGATCGAGCGGGCCGAAGATCCCATCGAATACCTGCACGGGGGCTACCAGGGCATCTTTCCGCTGGTGGAGCAGGCGCTCGCCGGCAAGAGCGTCGGTGACAGCTGCCGCGTCAGGCTCGAGTCGGTCGACGCGTTCGGCGAATACGACTCGGGGCTGCTGCACCTCGAGCCGCGCAGCAAGTTTCCCGGGAACGTCGCCGTCGGCATGAACTTCGAGGGGCGGGGGGTCGAATCCGGGACCACCCTCATCTACACCGTGACCGACGTGGCGGACGACAAGGTCGTCGTCGACGGCAATCACCCGCTCGCGGGGCAGGCGCTGAATTTCAATTGCACCGTGACCGCGGTGCGCGCGGCGACTGCCGAGGAAATCGCGCACGGCCACGCGCACGGCGAGCACGACCATCACCACTGAGACCTTCAGCTTCCCGGCGTCACTTCGAATCCGATCCGTCCCGCGTTTCCCAATACGCGAATCCGCACCCAATTCATCCCCGGGCTTCCGAACACTTCCACGCGCGTGAAATTCGAGACCGTGGCGCCGGTCGCGGGTTCGCGGAGCGGCGAATCCACGCGGAAGCGGTGCGTGTCGCCGTGCACGAGCAGCACCTCGCCGTCGAAGGCGAGGGCCGCTCTTGCCAACGCGGTGAGCAGCTCGCGGTAGCCGAAGTAGCGGCCGGTCGGCCACGCCCAGGGATTGGCCTGCATGAACAGGACGACGGCCCGCAGCCTGTCGCCGCGCGCAAGACCGAACGACTCCTCCAGCCACCGGGCCACGGTGGCGCTGCGGCTGCGGAACTCCTCCGGCATGTGGCGCGCGTTATTGGCGTTGCCCGGCACGTTGAGCGTTACGAACAGCACGTCCCCGTGACGCCAGCGCGCGTGCTCCGGGTAATCCGGCGACTGGCGCGCGAGCCGAATCCTGCGCCGTCCGAGGCTCTCCTCGCCCGCGAAAAAGAGCTGGCGCAGCTTCGCGAGCCGCTCCAGCGGATCGTAGCCGCCGGCCTGGAAGCGGTGGCAGTCCGCCCATTCGTTGTCGCCGGGAACGAAGATGAACGGGTGACGCACGAGGTCGAACCACTGCCTGCGCTGCCGGAAAACGTCATCGCTGCAGGGCGCCCGCGCCGCCTTGAAGTCGCCGACGTGCACCACGAAGGCGAGGTCCTCCCGGCTCATACCTTCCAGCAGGCCGGGAAAATGCGCCTCCTCGAACCACGTGTAGGGCGTATCGCCGAGGGCGCCGAACGTGAAGTCCGCGGCCGGGAGATCACCGGCGAGGGCGGCGCAGAGCGCCAGGCAGGCGAACGCGCCGCGAAGTTTCATTCCTCGAGCAGGCGGCGCAGGCGATAGAGTAGTTCCAGCGCTTCCTTGGGCGTCAACGCATCCGGATCGAGCTCGCGCAGCCGCGCGAGCACCGCGCGCTCCTCCGCCACGGGCTCTTCGCGCGCGGCGTGCGCGCCTTTCGCAAACAGGTCGCGTTGCGGGCCCGCCGCGAGACCATGCTCCTCGAGCTCGGCCAGGCGCCTGCGCGCGGCGCGGATCACGGTTCCCGGGACGCCGGCGAGCGCGGCGACCTCGAGCCCGTAGCTCTGGCTCGCCGGCCCTTCCTCGACGTTGTGCAGGAACACGATCCGGTCCTTGTGCTCCACCGCGCCGAGGTGGACGTTGGCGACCTGGCGGAAGTCCTCGGCGAGCCGCGTCATCTCGAAATAGTGGGTGGCGAAAAGCGCGAGGCTGTGATTCTTCTCCACGAGTTGCCGGGCGATCGCCCACGCCAGCGCGAGCCCGTCGAGAGTCGAGGTGCCGCGCCCGATCTCGTCCATCAGGACGAGGCTCTCCGGCGTGGCGTGGTGCAGAATGTAAGCGGCCTCGGTCATCTCCACCATGAAGGTGGAACGCCCGCCGGCAATATCGTCAGCGGCGCCGATGCGGGTGTAGATCGCATCCAGCGGCCCGAGCCGCGCGCGCCGCGCCGGGACGAACGAGCCGCAATGCGCGAGCAGCGCGATCAGCGCCACCTGCCGCATGTAGGTGGACTTGCCGCCCATGTTGGGGCCGGTGACGATGAGGAGCTGGCGCGCCGCCGACAGCCGCGCGTCGTTGGCGATGAAGTGCTCAACCTGGCGCTCCACCACCGGGTGGCGGCCGGCCTCGATCTCGATCACCTGCTCGTCGGTGAACTCCGGCGCGCGGTAATCCGATTCCGCCGCGCGCCCGGCGAAGGCGCAGAGGAGATCGGCCTCGGCCAGCGCGGCCGCCGCCCGCTGCAGCGCCGGAATGTGCGCCGCGAGCCGGTCGAGCAGCTCCTCGTAGAGCCGCTTCTCGCGCGCGAGCGCCCGCTCCTGCGCGGACAGCGCCTTGTCCTCGAACGCCTTCAGCTCCGGGGTGATGTAGCGCTCGGCATTCTTCAACGTCTGCCGCCGGCGGTAGTCGTCCGGCACCTTGTCCGCTTGCGCGCGCGTCACCTCGATATAGAAGCCGTGCACGCGGTTGTACTCGACCTTGAGGTTCGTGATGCCGGTGCGCGCCCGTTCGCGCGTCTCCAGCCGCACCAGGAACTCGCCGCAATTCGACTGGATCGCGCGCAGTTCATCGAGCTCCGCGTCGTAGCCCTCGGCAATGACTCCGCCCTCGCGCAGGACCGCCGCCGGCAGCGTCTTGATCGCAGCGACGAGGAGAGCGTTGAGATCGCTTTGCGGCGCGAGCGCCCGGGCGAGCTCCGCCAGACGCGGAGCCGGACGCGAGGCGAGCGCTTCGGAAAGCTGCGGCAAGTGCTCGAGCGTCTCGCGCAGGCCTGAAAGATCGCGCGGGCGCGCCGACTTGAGCGCGATGCGCGCGGTGATGCGCTCGACGTCCACGCATCGGCCGAGAACGCCGTGCAGTGTGCGCCACGGCGCGTCTCCCGGCTCGCCGGCGAGCGCCGCCACCGCATCGAGGCGTGCCGCGAGCGCCGCGCGGTCGCGCAGCGGGTGGTGCAGGGTGTGGCGCAGCAGCCGGCTCCCCATGCCGGTCGCGCAGGTGTCGAGCAGGGAGAACAAGGTCGGCGCCGGCTCGCCGCGGATGGTTTCGGTGAGCTCCAGGTTGCGGCGCGTGGCCGGATCCATCCGCACCCACGCGCGCGCCTCTTCCACCACCAGGCTCCTGACGTGCGCGATCGCCGTGCCCTGCGTGGAGCGGGCATATTCGAGCAGCGCCCCGGCGGCACACAGCGCTGCGGTCAATCCCGCGGCGCCGAAGCCGGAGAGGTCATGGGTCTCGAACTGCCGGGTGAGAGCGCTCCGCGCGGACTCGATCTCGAACTGCCACGGCGGCAGGCGTTTCACCGGAGCCGGCGAGCCGTTCAGCAGTTCGGCCGTCGCATCGTCGGGGACGAGGATTTCGGAGGGCGCAAGGCGCTCGAGCTCCGCCGCCATGTTGCCGACGGCGGTCTCCATCACGGCGAAGCGGCCGGAGGCGAGCGAGAGCCAGGCGAGCCCGAGCGTCGCGCGCTCGCGCGCGACCGCGAGCAGCAGGTTGTCGCGCTTGTCCTCCAGCAGCGCCGCATCGGTCAGCGTGCCGGGCGTGACGATGCGCGTGACCTGGCGCTCCAGGGGGCCGCGCGCGGCGTCGGGGTCTCCGATCTGCTCGCAGATCGCCACCGACTCGCCGAGCTTCACCAGCCGCGCGAGATACTGCTCCACCGAATGGTGCGGCACGCCCGCCATCTTGATCGGCTCCCCGGCGGACTCGCCGCGGCGCGTCAACGTGATGTCGAGCAGACGCGCGGCGCGCTCGGCGTCGTCGTAGAACAGCTCGTAGAAATCGCCCATGCGGTAGAACACCAGCATGTCCGGGTGCCGCGCCTTGATGCGCAGGTACTGCTGCATCATCGGCGTGTGCTGGGCGAGATTCCCCGCAGGCGATACCGGTTCCATCGCCAATATTATAGATGCGGCTATCAGCGGTCAGCGTCCGGCGGGATCGCGGTGCGGATGCGGCTGATACGAGAATACAATACTGCGAGTGCCGCTTTTCATCCTGACACGTCTGGCAAACCCGGTGGTGCAATGGCTGCGTGGCGCGGGTCTCGGGCTCGCGCTGCTGGCGCTTGCCGCCTGCACGCCGCAAGCTGCCGCGATTCTCTCGGTGCTGCCCGACGGCACCGTCCCGGTCCTGTTGAGCCACCTGGAGGGAATGGAGGAGGGCAACCGGAAACGCGTGGCGGACCTGGAGGCCCGCCGGGACTGGGACGGGCTCGCGAAGCTCGCCGAGGATAACCTGTCCCGGGACCGCAACAATTCCGACTGGTGGACCGTCGCGGGATACGCGCACTCGCAGGCGGGCCGGCACCCGCGTGCCATCCAGTGCTACAGCGAAGTCGTGCGGCTCGCGCCGGACGAGATGCTGGGATGGAACCTGCTCGCGCAGTCGTACCGCGCCGCGAAGCAGCCGGCGCGCGCGGTGCAGACGCTCAACAACGCGCTCCGGGTGCGCACGGACGCCGCGGAGACCTGGTACCTGCTCGGCGAAAGCTATTCGGACCTCGACCGCGACGCGCCGGCGGCTTCGGCGTACCACGCGGCGCTGCAGCTTAACGGCCAGTTCGCCCGGGCATGGTTCGGCCTGGGGCGGGCCTACGCGCGCCTCGGGCGCGGGGCCGAATTCGAGCAGTCGCTCCAGTCGCTTCAGAAGCTGGATCCCGCGTTGGCGAAAGAGCTCGCGGCGCTGCGTCCCGCGCCGCGCTGAACCAGGCGTCCTCCGAAATGCCACCGCAACGTCTTGGCACCGTTGCGTCGGCCGCCCCGCGCGTCACCGGGGGTCAGATCCCCCATCCCTCACTCCCGACCTCTCTCCCGAGGGGAGAGAGGAGGCTCGAGCCGCCCTTCTCCTTTTGGGAGAAGGGCGGGGATGAGGGGATCGGGGCCCCTCTTCCACCCCTCGACGCGCATCAGCCGCGCTTGAGCGCGGGGGTGAGATGAGACGAAACCATCCGCAGGAGCTCGACGAATATCTTCTGACTGCCGGCGACGATGTTGCCCGTCTCGAGATAGCGGCTCTCGCCGGCCAGGTCCCCCACCAGCCCGCCGGCTTCCGTGATGAGCAGCGCGCCCGCGGCCATGTCCCACGGGGAGAGTCCGAACTCCCAGAAGCCGTCGAGCCGCCCCGCCGCGACCCACGCGAGGTCGAGCGCGGCGGAGCCGGCGCGCCGCACGCCCGCTGCGCCTTTCATCACGTCGCGCAGAATCGCGAGATAGGCCTCCATGTGCTCGAGCTGGCGGAAGGGAAACCCGGTGCCGATCAGGCTCGACCTGAGATGGATGCGCTTGCTTACCCGCATGCGCTGGTCGTTCAAGAACGCGCCGCGCCCGCGCGTCGCAGTGTAGAGATCGTTGCGCGCGGGGTCGTAGACGACCGCCTGGGTGACGATTTCGCGGTGTTTCAGGGCGATCGCCACGCAGTACTGCGGGAAGCCGTGGATAAAATTGGTCGTGCCGTCGAGCGGATCGACGATCCACTGATACTCCGATTTCCCGGAAGCGCCGCTCTCCTCTGCTAGAATCGAATGGCCGGGATACGCTTCGCGTAGCGTGCGGATGACCGCCTGCTCCGCCTCGCGGTCCACCTCGGAGACGAAGTCGTTCACCGCTTTTTCCCGGAAGGCGACCGCGTCGAGGTTGCGGCTCGCGCGGTTGATGACGCTGCCGGCGCGGCGCGCGGCCCTCACGGCGATGTTCAGCATCGGATGCATGATCAGCACGCTCATTCAGCAAGGCGGCTATTGTAAGTGATGGCCGCCGATCCCCTCAAAAATATCCGCGTCGTGCTGTGCGAGACCGCGCATCCCGGGAACATCGGCGCGGCGGCGCGGGCGCTGAAGACGATGGGCCTCGGGCGACTGCATCTCGTCGCGCCCGCGCGCTTCCCCGATCCGCAGGCCGAATGGCTCGCTTCGGGCGCAACCGACGTGCTGCGCCGCGCGCGCGTGCATTCGGACCTGGACGACGCGCTCGCCGGTTCCGCACTCACGGTCGCCTGCAC